>JASHPM010000262.1 GCA_030038115.1 Acidobacteriaceae bacterium
CCAAGGTTGGTTTTCCTCCGAGCATGCAAAAGGGCCGCCGCGGCGACCCTTTTCGTTCCTATTCCCGGGGGAGAATTCTTTTTTACCCCCTATTATCAGAATACCAAGTCCGGAGAATTAGAAGGCCAACTTTCTTTGGGGTTGTTGGCGGGGAAGTAGTGTGGAATGAGGGACTAAACTTCGGTACCGTGGGCGAAAAGCTTGACAAAAACAGCCGGCAGCCCGTAGCCGGTAGCGAGATCGCAGCAGTTTTTGCGCTGTGGCTGGTTGATCGGCGGATGGCGTTCACGGGCTGAAGATTCCAGACTCAGCATCGGTTGGTGAAGCGGAGGCGGGCTCTGGTGGAGACCAACCCGCCGGGGAATAGCCAACTGAAGACTCGTCGATCCGATGAGCCGGGGAGCCGGACGGCACAGCCAGCCAGTCGGTACATCGGCTCCGCTCCAAGGGTGTTCTGCAGGGGCATCACTTCTCGGGATTATCACTTCTCGGGATTATCGTCGTCTTTTGCACAGATAATGTTATTTGACGTGTCCAGCTTTATAATTCGGCAATCATTTTGACGTATTATGCCGATTAGGGATTATGAAGGATTCATCTCCGATAAAGGCAAATCTCGTGCAGCAATTGATCGAGGCTACGGTCGACGTTCGCGCAACCGCTGTTGGCGGCCAAGGGGGATTCGCATTGTTGTTTCGTTTCAATGATGCGGAAAAAATGCTGGTGAACTCCCGCGGCAATGTTCGGCGTTTTGCTTCTCTGACCACTGCTGGCACGTTTATCCGCCGAATCGGGGTGTCGCGATTCGAGGTTGACATGACGGAATACGAGCCTGGGAGGCTTCGGGGCGCACGCCCAGATCGGGCCGAGGCGCTTCGAGGCACCCGGACGCGGATGCGCCAACAAGCTCTGGAGTTTCAAAATGCAAGATAAGTCCCCTTCTGGCGTGGTTGAGGATTTTCGTTCGTTTCTCGACGGACGGAAATTTGGCACGATTCTCGCAGATCCGCCGTGGCAGTTCCAGAACCGCACAGGGAAGGTCGCGCCGGAGCATAAGCGCTTGTCCCGTTACGGGACGATGACTCTGGCCGATATTCAGGGTCTTCCCGTTTCGCAGGCAGCGGATGCTGTGCATCTCTATCTTTGGGTCCCAAACGCTTTGCTTCCGGAAGGACTGGCGGTCATGCAAAGCTGGGGCTTCCATTACAAGAGCAATATTGTGTGGCACAAGATCAGGAAAGATGGCGGGTCGGACGGGCGAGGGGTCGGCTTTTATTTTCGTAACGTCACGGAAGTGATCCTATTCGGCACGCGGGAAAAAATGCCCGGACGTTGCAGCCGGGGCGCAGGCAAGTCAATTACCTGGAAAGCCGGAAGCGCGAACACTCACGCAAGCCGGATGAATCGAGGCGTGCAGTTGCAACGGACTGATGAAGTGACACGAGGCAGGTGCCCTCTTTGCAAGGACTATCACCCCGCGGATCAAGGCATCGTTTTCTTCAGGCGCGAATTTGTCTGTTCCAGGTGTGGCGAGAATTGGTCGGACATCTGGTGTGCAGACTGCAATGACAGGTGCCCACGATGTAATGCCGAAATTGGGCCGGAGCCCGACCTTACGGAGGAGTTCGTATTTGAGGAACCCGCGCCGGATGAGGGCCCTTCAGGTACAGCTTTTAGGTGAGCAGAAGGTATCGTCCGCCGCCCTCGAAGGACAGGATGCCAAGATCGCGTAATACCTGAAGCTGCTGTCTGATTTTTGCCTGAATGTGACGGTTTCCTGGATATGCCTCGGCGAACTGCTGCTCGCGCATGTATAAGTCGGGCAACGTGAATTTGCTTCTTCCCAGCGTTCTGATGATCGAGAGCGTCAAGGTCGTCCATCCCCGTTGATCTGCCGACAGTCTGGCCAGAGGCAGGAAACACCGGAACCTCGCCCTTACTTCGGATTTTGGAAGGCAGATGCCGTCATCGATGATGGCGATCTCGCCGTCGGGCGGGATGCGGTCCAGCCGGATATTGCAGCCGGTCCATCCCGCCCGGCGGGCGTGCCGGCTCAGCGGGGGCCTTTGCTCGATTACCCACGGGGTGAGAAAACTCGAATGAATCGCGGTGAGCGATTGCACGTGCCATGATTCGCTCCTTCCCAAAAGGCAGAGCGTGGGAGCTGTGCTCTCGTTGATCCGGGAGATGAGCGCAGCGTATGCTCCATCAACGAGCGATTTTGGGGGACGCTTCGTGAAGGTCTTAAGCTCGTATCGCTGACCGCAGGTCTCGCAAAGGAAGTCCGTGGCCCTCGTATTGGGCTTGGTCCGCGTGACGCCGTCCGATTCGCACGCGAGGCAGTAGACGTTTTGCGAAAACCAGGATTCGGAAATTATCCGGGCGCGTTGTAGCGGGCTTTTATAAGCTAACGCGATGGTCGCGTCACACTCTAGTTGCATCTAGGGACTCTCCAGCAGAGGTGGCTCAGGAGGTCTGCCGCCCAGCTAATTTGCTCGAGTTCGTCGGCGCGCGTGATGATGATTCCGGCACTGAGAACATTGAACTCAAACAGCAAGCGGAGAGTAGTTAGATCCATGTCGAAAAACGGGTCTTTGTTATTCCATTCGATCTCAAGCGCCACGAACCCGTTTGCGAACTTTTTTACATGGTCAATCTCATGGGAGCGAGATTCGCGCGGAACGCCGTTGATTGTCTTGGTGATTTCGAAATTGATCTTGTTCCAGCCGCGGGCGCTTAGCGCCCTGCGCATGCGCTGAGTCCCTTTTGTCTCGCCACCACCGGACGCGATGATTTCAGTTATAGGTACTTCAACACCTGCCAGCGCTGCCTGGATGTCGTCGAGGGCCTCCGGGAAATCCCCATTCAAGATCGAGGCGGCATGGGATTCGAACCGAATGGCGAAGCCCTTTTCCTGGAGGATATCGAGCATTGGTTTATCGAGATCAAGATAACACCTTGCTTTTCTCGACGATGAGCCATTCCCAAGGCCGCGACAAGTTGCGGATTAGGACAGCAAAGGCGGCCTGCGGCAGCAAGGAGGGCGCTTCGCGCGGTCTTTTTACGGCACGACCAAGGTCGTGCCCTGACACAAAACGATCGCGCCGCGCGCGATTCCCACATCTGCCGACGGCGGGCAGAGCCATGCGACGCGCGCCGCTCACTCACAGGCCAGGTTAAGGGGCACCCGGCTGAGCGATGTCTTGACCTGTTGCTTTGTGTCGGGGCACGGCTTTGAGTCGGGCCGCAACCGGCCTGAAGTGATTGGGCTTTCAGCCTCCGAGTAGCCCACGCGTGGCGTTGGCGGATTTCTGCGCGACCAGATTGGCGAAAAGCCACGGGAAGTCCTCCGGCGCGGAGACGATCCCCGCTCGGACGGGATTGAGCGCGATATAGCGGCGGTGATTGTCGAAGCTGCGAGGATCGTCGACCCGGTGATCGGAAAAGCCGCGCTGCCATACCTCGCCGGAGTATCCAAGTTCGCGCTTCAGCCGGAAAGAGAAGCCGCCCTTGATGAACTGCATGGCCTTCTCGAGGGTGATGTCGGCGGAGAGCGTCAGGAGCAGGTGCAGATGGTCCGGCATGATGACGAAGTCATGAAGCTCGAAACGCTTCGCGGCGACCGAGGAGCGGAGGACGTCGACGAGGAGGGTCGCGTTGCGGTCGGACTGTAGAAGTCGCCGGCCCATGTGGATTTTGGTGGTGACGAAGAAGGTGCGACGAGTATCGAGGATGTTTTTGGGGTCGGAGTTGCGGGGAGGGACGGACATGGGACGGTACTCAGGGGCTGAAGCCCGCGAGTATTGTGGGCGCTTTGCGGCACCCGTTCGACGCGCACCTCGCGTCGCTCAGTGCTTGCTCAGGGCAGGCTCTGAAAGCCGTGCCCTGGCACAAAGCGATACGAAGGTGAGGCAGGGAAACGCGAGGTCCTTCGCGTCGCTCAGGATGACATTCGGCGTTGGGACTCAGGGGCTAAAGCCCATTTTCTTTGGCACCCTGTTCGCGGGCTAAGGCCCCCATTGGGCTCGGTCCCTTACGAGACCTCGCTCAGGGCAGGCTCTGAAGGTCGTGCCCTGGCACAAACCGGTCGCGCTGCGCGCGGAGTCCCGATGTCGAGAAGTCTGGAGCGGTTCGACTCGCTCGCGCGGAGCTGCCCCGCTCATGAGTTGCGGGAGGTAAAGGAGGAGCGATCCCACCCTGCTCACGCCAAAAGCGGGGGGAGTGCTTTCCCAAAACGGGACGGGCGACGGTACTTCGGAGTCGGAGCCAGGGCCTTTGGTCTGGACAGCGGGATGGCGGTAGGTTTCCGCTTCTTGCTATGGGGTGAACCTGGTTGGGTAGCCGTGCGTTGCGAGGTGGGGCGGTGGGCGGTGGGGTGGTGGTCGTGCCGGAATGGACACGACCAGGATGGAGCGCCCGGTTTCAGCGCAGGGGGCCGGCGTGGCGACGGAGTTCGGCGAGGGGGTAAAACGTGCCGCGCCAGAC
>JASHPM010000263.1 GCA_030038115.1 Acidobacteriaceae bacterium
AATGAGGAGGAAGTCATTGAGGTCGTGGAGCTGGAGAGCTCCATAGGCGCCGAGGATGCCAACGGCCATGGGCAGGTCGAAGCCGGAGCCTTCCTTTTTGATGTCGGCGGGAGCGAGGTTGATGGTGATGTGGGTGGGCGGGAGGTCGAAGCCGGAGTTGCGGATGGCGGCGCGGACACGGTCGCGGGATTCGCGGACGGCGGCATCGGGGAGGCCGACGGTGGAGAAGGTCTCCTTTTCAGCGACGAATTTGGAGAAATCGACTTCCACATCGATGATGCTGGCGTCGATGCCGTAGACGGCGGCACTGCGGGCGGTGAAGAGCATGCGGCGGGATTCTGGTGCGGGATTCTGCGGGGAGTGTAGCAGCGGGTGGGTATGGTTTTCGGTGATGGCGGGTTGTTGAAGCGGAGCGCACGCAAACCGAGGTAATGGTTGGGAAGTGGGATGGCGTTTCTTTGCATCGAGAAGCGCGAGGGAAAGGTATGGGCTGCGGTCGCAGCGGGCTCGCTGGGCGGGATTCCCACATTCCGACCCCAGGATGTGTGGCATCCGGGACTCATAATGGAGAGTCCAACCAACTGGAGAGGGCAATGAAAGCGAAGAAGGCGGTTTTGGTTTCGGGGGCCGCGATGGCGGGCGCAGGACTGTTGTGCGCGGGAACGGCGGCGGCGTTCGTCTACAGACGGATCGGCAGGAAGAGGGCGCGGCGGCTGAACGGGAAGGTTGTGCTGATCACGGGCGCGTCGCGGGGGCTGGGGCTGGCGATGGCCGAGGAGTTTGGGCGGCGCGGGACGAAGCTGGTGCTGGTGGCGCGGGATCCGTGGGAACTGGAGCGGGCGCGGCAGTCGCTGGTGGAGCGTGGAGCGGCTGGTGGGGCTGAGGATGTGCTTGTGGTTCCGGCGGACCTGCACCAGGCGGAAGAGGCGAAGAAAGTGGTGGAGCGGGCGACGGAGCACTTTGGGCGCGTCGATGTGCTGGTGAACAACGCCGGCACGATCACGGTGGGACCGGTGGAAAACCAGAGGGTGGAGGATTTCCACGAGGCGATGGAGTCGAATTTCTTCTCCGGAGTGCATTGCGCGCTGGCGGTGCTGCCGCAGATGTTACGGCACGGGAACGGGGCGATTGTGAACATCACGTCGATTGGAGGCAAGATGGCGGTGCCGCATATGCTGCCTTATACGGCGAGCAAATTCGCGGCGGTGGGATTTTCGGAGGGCTTGCATGCGGAGCTGCGGGCAAAGGGCGTGCACGTGTTGACGGTTTGCCCGGGCTTGATGCGGACGGGATCGCACCTGAGCGCGATGTTTGCCGGAGATGCGGCGCGGGAATACCGGTGGTTCAGTGTTGCGGCGAATCTGCCGGGGATTTCGACGAGCGCGGCGGCCGCGGCGCGGAGGATTGTGCGCGGGGTGATGGCGAGCGAGACGGAGATCACGATTACGCCGCAGGCGATGGTGGCGGCACGGCTGGGGAATGTGACGCCGGAAGCGGTTGCGCTGGCGATGAGCATGGTGAATCGGCTGCTGCCGAGGGCGGTTGCGGAGAAGTCGGGACGGCAGAGAGGAGCGGACGTGCGCGGGCTGGAGACGATGCCGGCGACGACGATTGGGGATGCGGCGGCACGGCGGTACAACCAGACGGCGTAGATGATACGCGGTCAGGACTGGTTCATGCGGGCGGTAATCTGACGCTGGACCTGTTCGAAGTCCGGATCGCCATTCAGCGATGCGAAGGTGTGGTCGACGGAGAGGTTGAGGACCATGTAGTCGTGGTCGGCAATGGCGGCCTTCAGGTAGGTAACGGCTTCCTTTTTCCTGCCCAGCAGAGCGCAGGTGCGAGCGAGTTCGAGTCCGGAGGACTGGCCGCTGTCGAAATACTGCTGTTGGACGAGGCGCATGGCCTCGAGCATGCCGCGTTCGCCGGCCTTTGAGAATCCGCGCTGCGCGGCGCCGGCAACGGCTGCCACCTGCGCATCATGGGAGATCGTGGCCAGGCGATTGGTCTGATCGATGAAAGTGCGATAGTCCTTCTGCGCGAAGGCGATTCCGGCGAGGTAGCGGGGAGCGGAAAGAAAGTCGGGCTCGGCCTGCTCAATTTCCTTCAGCCTGGCAATGGCGGGGGGGCGATCGCCAGCCCAGAAGCGGATGAGTGCCTGGTCGGAGAGGATAGAGCGCGATGCAGGGTTGAGTTGCTGGGCCTTATCGATTTCGACCATAGCTTCCTGATAGCGACCGAGGGTGAGGAGTGAAGTGGCATACCAGTGGTAGGCTTCCTCATCGCGTGGGTCGAGCTGAATCGCGCGCTGATATTCGGAAAGAGCGGCGGGCACTTTCCAATCCCAGTAGAACAGGGCGAAACCCAGGGCGCGGTGGGCCTCGGCGAGAGAAGGGTCGAGGGCGACAGCCTTGCGGGCGGCGGCGATGGCGCGCGGGAAGGCTTCCGACCGCGGCATGGAGGTGAACTCGGGCATGATGTCGTAGCACTCGGCAAGGCCGGCGTAGGCCTGGGCGTAATCCGAGTCGTGCACAACGGCCTGGGTAAAGGCATCGACAGCCTGCCTGAGGCTGCCTTCGGTTCTGCGGCTCCAGTAGTAGCGACCCTTAAGGTAAAACTCCTTCGCTTCAGGATCGGGTGTGTAGGGGGCGTCGACGGAGTGAGCCGTTGCCTGCGGGATAGTTGGATGCGGCAGGCGGTGCAGGAAGCGGACGGCGTAGAGCGAAATGGCAAAAATGGCGAGGATGAGCACCGCGATGGAGAGCACGGAGGTGCGGGCGGGAGCGGAGGGGACGGTTGTGGCAAGGTCAGAGGCCGATCGTGCAGGTGTCTCGGCGGCAGACGCAGGGGCGACAGATTCGCCGTCCAGCTTGCCATTGGCGACGGTTGTGGAGTTGAGCCAGCGGGTCAGTTCCTGGGACCAGGCGAAGACGCCGCCGCGTTCGCCGGGGAGGCGGTGGATGGGAAGGCCGCGTTCTTTTTCCCAGCGCTTGACGGTCCGCTCATCCCGGCCGAAGAATGCGGCGATTTCCTTCCAGGAGTCGATGCGGCGATTTTCGGTGGGATTCCCAACGTTCCGGGCCATGATGAGGCCTTCACTGAGGTGCCTGGTGCGCGTTCCCCGGCGGTACAGGGGCGAGGTGGAATCCAGTATAGCGAGGGCGCCGGATGGGAAGAAGCTGAAATTCCATGAATATGGACGGCGGCCCTGACCTTAAATGTCCTGAATTGCCCCACGGTGTCCTGTGTTCCGGCAGGGAGCATGGAAGGGGGGCTGCGAGGGGCGAGGGTGGGCCCGGCAAAGCCCGTGTCACAATTTGTCCCGTGTTGACCTTGCATGTCTCTATCGTGGGAAAGGAGATCGTGGCAAGGTAAGTGCGCACCTTGAAGCGGCGGCTGATTCGAGCATGGCCGCCGCGAATTTTTTGCCCAGAAAGGTGCGCAAAGGCGAGCAGGCGGTCATTTTCTGCCGGTTCTGTCCGGTGTTGGCGCGCCGCAGCAAGGTTCAGTCCCTCAGCGGATATCCATACGCACAAATTAAGAGGAATTTTGGCGGCAGCACCGGCGGTTGCCATTCGCCAGCCAGCGCCCGGCAAGGGTTGACCTGGGCTTAGCTTCATAGGGCACGGGCACGAGGGGAATTTCATGAGGAGAGTGCGTCACGCATTCGTTCCTGTTCATGCGGTAGCCGCACGGGTCGAA
>JASHPM010000264.1 GCA_030038115.1 Acidobacteriaceae bacterium
GTTTTCCAGCAGACTCTTCCAGGCGGGCCAGACCATCGCCAACACGGCCATCGACCCGGCCTCGCTCGAAAGCCTGCGCGAACGGCTGATCGAAATCCTGCCCAGAAACTTCCCGCTCCCTGTCTGGCCGTGGTCATCGTGGTCTCCGTGGGAAGATTGCGGCGCAAATGTCATCTTCAGCGTGACCGAGGAGTACGCCGGCGAAACCGCCGTTTTGCTCAACGAAACCGTGCGCGATGCTCGCTGGGATATTCCATCGTCACTCGATGTGACGTTGACGGCCCGCGAGGCCCGGCACCGCGCAAAAACCCTCGGCTGGAACCTGGTGGATTATCTGTTTCCGGCCGATCGTTCCCGCACGATGGGCAATCCCGTCAGCGACTACGGCGTAGCCCCGCCGGGGAGGCTGGCATAGGCAGGATGGGTAAACCTGAACCTTTCTTTCGGCCCCAGTCCGGCTGCATTCCGGCCGGCAATTTCAACGAGCAGGAGTTTGCATGCGAATATTCGCGACGATCTTCGATTTTCTCTTTGGATGCCGCCACTCAGAACTGAGCCGCGTCTTCACCATCGGCGGGCAGACGTATCGTGTGTGCTGCACATGCGGAGCAAGGTTCAGCTACTCGCTGGCCAGCATGCGCCTGGGCGCGCGGGTTGCCGTAGTGCCGGTGCGCGTCACACTTCCGGCGCTCTCCCGGTTAGGCCGCGGCTCTCTTTCCGTGCTGCCGAAGGATCTCCAGATGGAATGAAGGATGGGTGAGCGATCACGCCGGCCGCCTTGGGCCGAATCCTCGCGAAGTATGCGCATCCCCGGGCCGCGCCCAACCCACAACCCGGCCGCGACGGTGCTGTAAGTCTCCACATTGCATCGACCCGCTATACTCGATGGCAAGTTTTGCCGAGAGCGTAGCGAGGGTCAAGAATGAAAACCTGTTGTGCCGCCATATTTGTAGGGCTTGGCCTGCTGTACACATTGCCCGCGCCGGCGCAGACGCAGCGCGCGCTTCTGATCGGCATCAATATGTACGAGCCGCCTGGCACCAGCGCCCAGCATCCCGCCGGATGCGTCTACGGGCGCTGCGAGCTGGGCCATTTCGAGAATCTCGACGGCGCGGTCAACGATGCGCAGTCCATGGCCGACCTGCTCACCGGTCCCAAATTTGGATTCCCGGCCAGTCAGGTGGTCCTGCTCACGAATCCGGCGCCGCCTCATCCGGGCGCGGGTGTGGTGATTCTTCCCGCCGACCAGACGACGCGCGATGGCATTCTGGCGGCCATGCAGAAGTATCTCGTCGACGTGCCGCAGCGTGGCGACACGGTGGTGTTCTATGCCGCCAGTCACGGTTCGCTGCGCATCAACAGCAAGGGAACCAAGCTGACCGTGCTGTTCAACGGCCAGTATGTTCATGCGGACAGCACGCTGGTTCCCTCCGACGCGTATAAGGGCGGCTACGACGTTCGCGATCGCGAGATGACGCGCATCTTCAACGCCGCCCTCGACAAGGGCATTCATCTCACCGTTATTTTCGACAACTGCCACAGCGGCGGCATCAGCCGCGGCATCGGTCCAAAGTACCGCGAGCGCCAGCTGCCCTTCGATGCGCGCGACATCGCCGAGGCTCCGGAGCTGCTCCCCAGTGGCGAGCCTCCCACCCCGCCCGCGCAACGGCCGGATAATCCCGCGCTGATTCTCTCCGCCGTGCAGCAGGACCAAAGCTCCAAGGAAACACCCGACACTGTTCCCCCCACCGAGCCCCACGGCGCTTTTACAGCTGCCCTGGTGGAGGCGCTGCAGGTGCTTCCCGCCGACACCCCAGCCTCGGTGGTCTACCAGCGGGTGAGGGCGGTGATCCAGAACGAAGACATTCCCGACGAAGACCCTGACCTCGACGCCACCGCGCAGCGGCGTGAACAGCCGTTGTTCGGCGGAGCAGCGGGGGCGGACTCCGGTAAAATTCGCAGCGCCGCGCTGGGGACCGGCGCGAATGGCAGCGTGTGGCTCGACGTGGGCCGCGTCTCCAGCGTTGGGGTGGGCAGCGAATTCGTCTCGACCCAGGCGGACAGCAACGGGCAGAAGGTCCAGCTGCGGGTGACCGCACTGGAGGGCCTTGCGCGCTCCGTCGCTGAAGTGGTCAGTCCGGCCGGCGCGAAGGTGAGCCCCGGCGAAATCTTCGAGATGACGAAATGGAGTCCCGCGCAATCGGCGCCGTTGCACGTGTGGCATTGGCCCGCGACCCTGTCGCAGGCGGATATCCTGGCCGCAGCCGCGCAAATCCAGACCGCCGGCATCGTCTCGGTTTCCGATCCGGCCGCCGAACCATGGACGCACATGCTGAGCTGGGACGGCACAGACTGGACTCTGCAAAAAGCCGGTGCGCCCGCCCCCACGCGCCTGGGCGCTACGCTCACAGCGCCCGAACTGAAGAAGAACATTCCCCGCGACGCAAAGGTTTGGGTCAACCTGCCGCCGTCGCGCGAGCTGGCCGCGCAGATTCTTCCGGCGGATCCTAACAGCGCCGTGCAGGCCGCCGCCGATTTTGCCAGCGCCGAATATGCGCTGACCGGAGTTCTTACCGCAAACGGCCCGGCGTGGGCGTGGTTTCACAAGAACGAGCTTGCCGCCGGACCTCCCGCGCCCAACGCGAACCACTACAGCCCCGGCTGCTCGGCCACGTCGCAGTATCCCATCCGCAGCGACTGGACCGCGATACCGGACGTGAGCGCGATGGAACAGGGAGCGGCCACGCTGAATCGCTATGCGTCGCTGCTGGCCAAAGTTCATGGCTGGCTGCAGATGGCCAACAGCCCGGCCGATGCCTCGCGCAGCAGCTACTACTCTCTCGCGCTGATTCCGGATTCCGGTGGCATGCTGGTGCCCAACCCGCTGCTGCACGAGGGCGATCGGCTGAAAATGGCGCTGCGCGCGAGCGGCCCGGTCACCGAGAAACGCTGGGTCTACATCCTCGATATCGACTGCCACGGCCAGGGCACGGTTCTGTATCCCAGAGGAAATACCGGAAACCAGTTTCCCAACGAATCCGACACGGGCTACCAGATTCTGCTGCCGGGCGCGCCAGTTCTGCGCATCGGGCCGCCCTTCGGCATGGATACGATGATCCTGCTGAGCACCGCGCAGCCCCTGTCGGACCCATTCGTGCTCAACTTCGAGGGGGTCTCCCGTTCGCGCGGCGCGCAATCGCCGCTGGAACAGTTGCTGAGCAATGCCAGCAGCGGGACGCGCGGGGATCCTGGCCAGGTCCCTACGAACTGGGGCATCGGCCTGACTACAATTCGCAGTGTCCCCCAGCAAGCCTCACAGTAATTTGCCATGTCGGGAACAGCAGGACTCGCCGCATTCAACCCGGAGCAGCAAGGTAAGCCAGAATGAACATGGCGAACCCGGCAAAGAGGATCGCGCTCGGCGTCTGTCTTGCAGCCGGACTCATGGCGCCAGCGGCCCTCGCCCAGCAACCGGGAGCGCTGCACGGACTGATCGCCCAGCACGAGCAGGCTCTGGCCGACGCGCGCGCTTCGCACAACACCCGAAGCGAGGCGACCGAGCTGAATACTCTTGCCAACCTCTATCGCGAGGCCGGCGATCCGCAAAAGGGCCTCGATTATTGCGCCCAGGCGTTGTCCATCGAAACCAGCAAAGGCCAGCAGGCGCAGAGCAAGAACGTCGAAGGCCGCATCCTGACCGACCTCGGCCAGGAACAAAAAGCGCTCGACCTCTTCAACGAGATTCTGCCGGTCTGGCAGCAAGTGAACAGCGTGGCGGGAGAAGCTTCCACGCTGAACAACATGGGCCGCGTTTACAACGACCTCGGCCAGCGCGACAAGGCGCTCGCAGTTCTCAACCAAGCGTTGCCGATGTGGCGTCAAACCAGCAATCGCGCCGGAGAGGCCAGCACTCTCGACAACCTCGGCCGTTGTTATTCCGACATGGGCCGCAGCCAGGAGGCGCTCGACAACCTGAATCAGGCCCTGCCACTGTGGCGCGCCGTGGGAGAAATCGGCGGCGAGGCGCAGACCCTCAATAACCTGGGCAGAACCTACACCAATCTGGGCGAGAAAGAAAAGGCTCTGGAATCCTACCAGGCTGCACTCCCGCTGTGGCGTGAACTTGGCCATCCCGAGGGCGAAGCCGCCTCGCTCAACGCCATCGGCCGGGTCTACGACGACCTCGGCCAAAAGCAGCAGGGGCTGGACTACTACAATCAGGCGCTGCCCCTGTGGCGCCAGGTCGGCAATCGCAGCGGCGTGGCCCTGGCCCTGTACGACATTGGCAGAATCCACCACCAGCTCGGCAAGCCTGGGGAAGCGCTCGACTTCTACAACCAGGCGCTTGCCATCTGGCGCGAGACCCAGGACCATCGCGGTGAGGCGGCCGCGCTCAACCACATTGGCCGCGCGTATGCCGACCTGGGCCAGCGCGACAAGGCGCTCGATTTCGACTATCAGGCGCTGGCCGCGTGGCGCGAGGTGCAGGACCGCCGGGGTCAGGCCTTCGCTCTGGCCAGCATCGGCCGCACGCTCTCCGATGAGGGCAAGCTCGATCAGGCGTTGCCGCAGAAGCTCGCTGCGCTGTCGCTGGCGAAAGCCGCCGGCGATCCCGACCTGCAGGGCGGCATCGAAGCTTCTCTGATGCTCGACTTCCGCGGCCAGCACCGCCTCGAGGAAGCCATCTTCTTCGGCACGGAAGCCGTGAATGCCTATCAGCTCATGCGCCGGAACATCAGCGGCCTCGATCAAAGCCTGCAGGAACAATTCGCACAGTCGAAGTCCGCTACCTACCGCGTCCTCGCCGAGCTTCTCGTCGAGGCCAACCGCCTGGGCGAAGCGGAACAGGTTCTGGACCTGCTGAAAGAGCAGGAACTGCAGGAAGTCGTCATCGGAGCAGCGGACCACCCCGATCCGCACGCTGCGGCACTGAATCTGTCGCGCGCCGAGCAACAGGTTGAGACCGATCTGGCGGTTCGCGAGCAAGCCGCGGTTGCGCTGACCGACCTGAGCGCGCAATACTCCGCGCTGCTGGCGAAGCCCAACCGTACGCCTGAAGAATCCGCCCAGCTGAAGACCCTCGAAGCGAAGATCGAAGCCGGCAACACCGACGTTTCCGACTTTTTCCGCAAGACCCTTTACCCGGAGCTGGCGCAGAATGCCGGGACCCAGGCCGCCAATGCCCTGCTGAGCGAAGAAAAATCGGAAGTCAGCCGCCTGCAAAATACACTGGCCGACCTTGGACCGCACGTGATCGGCATTCGCCTGCTCCTCGGCGATGAGCACGCCTACGCCATCGTCATCACTCCGCAGTCGCGCAGGAAATACGAGCTGAAAGCCACTCCCGCCGAGCTCAACGATCGCGTCCAGCAGCTGCGCAACGATCTGCGCACGCCCTCCTCCGATCCAACCCCGCATCTGGCGGAAATGTATTCGATGGTCGTCGCGCCCCTCGAAGAGGAATTGTCCGCGCTGGAGCGAAGTCCGCAGGACAAGACCCGCGTGCCCACGCTGCTCTGGTCGCTCGACGGCGCCATGCGCTACCTGCCCATGGCCGCGCTCTACGACGGCCATCGCTATCTGGCCGAACGCTTCAACAACGTGCTCTTCACCCCCGAGAGCTACGGCCATATGACGGCCCCCGACCCGAACAAAACTTCGCTCCGCGTCCTCGCCATGGGATTGTCGAAGAGCTACGGCGGTCTGCCCGCCTTGCCCGGCGTCATCCCCGAACTCGACGCCGTCGTCCGCGATCCCTCCGACCCCGAATCCCACGGCCCTATGGATGGAGTCCTTCTTCCCAACGAGCGCTTTACGTGGGCGGCGCTGAAAGCGCAACTTGGTCCGGGCTCCGGATTTCCGGTCGTGCACATCGCCAGCCACTTTGTTCTGGAAGCGGGCAGCGGAACCGAACCTTACCTTATGCTGGGCGGCAACGACGCCGGCGATCCGCAGGGATTTCCCCTGACCTTGTCGCAGCTGGAAAATTCCGCAGTCAGTTTTCACGGGACCCGCCTGTTGACGCTCTCCGCGTGCGGCACCGCGAAGGGAGACACCGCGAATGACGGCCTGGAGATGGACAGCCTGGGCATGGTGGCCCAGCAGAAAGACGCGGAAGCCGTGCTGGCCACGCTTTGGGACGTGAACGACGCCAGCACCAGTCGCATCATGAGCGATTTTTACGCGCGCTGGGTGAAAAACCCGGCGGTTGGCAAAGCCGAGGCCCTGCGCGAGGCCCAGCTGGCTTTTCTGCACGGATCCTCCACGCCCGCGCCAGGCGGAACCGCCCGCGGCGTACAAATGGTTGGCGAAGCCGCAACCCCTCAGGCAACGTCGTATGCTCATCCTTATTACTGGGCCCCGTTCATTCTGATCGGCAACTACCAGTAACTCGGCCAAGGGAACACAATCTCAGCAGGTGGGCCGCACTTCAGGAGGATCGATGCTTCTTCTCTGCGCTTTCCTGGTCGGGTTTGTCGCCGGGCTTCGCTCCATGCTGGCTCCGGCTATCGTCAGCTGGTCCGCTCACCTGGG
Source organism: Acidobacteriaceae bacterium (assembly GCA_030038115.1). GTDB lineage: Bacteria > Acidobacteriota > Terriglobia > Terriglobales > Acidobacteriaceae > Palsa-343. The sequence goes on from JASHPM010000264.1 coordinate 6,535, forward strand.
CCGGTTCGATATCGGAGAGACGGTCGTTGCCCTGATGGAATACAGAATCACAGCCTTCGTCTTCACCCTTCTCGCCGTCTGCGAGCTCATCGTCGACAAGCTGCCGAAGACGCCCAGCCGTAAGCAACCGCCATCCTTCGTGATCCGGATCCTGTGCGGCGGACTGGTTGGCGCCACCGTGGGAGCCGCTCAGGGAAAGCTGGTCATCGGCATGTTCCTCGGCGCCATCGGAGCGGTGGCCGGAACCCTGGGTGGCGCCGCGGCTCGCGCCAAACTGGCTGCCGCCTTCGGGCGCGATCTTCCCGCCGCGCTTCTGGAAGATTTCGCCGCCATCGCGATCGCTCTGTTTGCCATCCTAAAGCTTGCATGAAATTCACTTTTGACGCGATCGTCGTCGGCGCCGGTCAGGCTGGCCCTCCACTCGCCACGCGGCTGGCGAGCGCGGGATGGAACGTGGCCATCGTCGAGCGCCATCTGTTCGGGGGCACCTGCGTCAACAACGGCTGTACCCCGACCAAAGCCATGGTGGCCAGCGCCCACGCCGCCCACCTCGCGCGCCGCGGCGCAGACTTCGGCGTTCACGCTGGTCCGGTCAGCGTGGACATGCGCGCCGTGAAAGCCCGCAAAGACGCTATCGTCATCCCCGCGCGTACCGGCATCGAGAAGAATCTGCGCACGACAAAGAACTGCACCGTCTTCACCGGCACCGCGGCCTTCGCATCGCCCACCACCATGCGCGTGGGCGACGACCTCCTGGAAGCGCCGAAGATTTTTCTCAATGTAGGCGCACGGCCCACGGTTCCCAAAATGCCCGGCGTGGATTCGGTCCCGTTTCTGACGAGCACCACCATCCTCGATCTCGACACACTCCCCGAGCACCTCATCGTGGTGGGCGCGGGCTCCGTCGGTCTGGAATTCGCACAGATGTTTCGCCGCTTCGGTTCCCGCGTCACGATCGTCGACATGAGCTCCCGCCTTGCTTCTCACGAGGACGAAGATGCCTCCGCCGTGATTCGCGCTGTTTTCGACTCGGAAAGCATCGAAGTCCGCCTCAACGCGACATGCATCCACCTGGAGCAGCGCGATTCCGAAATTTCCGTGGGCCTGAAGTGCGACGAAGGCGAGCCGCACGCCACCGGATCGCACGTACTGCTGGCCGTGGGCCGAACGCCAAATACCGATGACCTGAATCTCGCCGCCGCCGGCATCGCGCCTGACCAGCACGGCTACGTTCCCGTCGACGACCAGCTGCGCACCTCCGTTCCCGGCATCTTCGCGCTTGGCGACTGCAACGGCCGCGGCGGGTTCACCCACACTTCGTACAACGACTATGAAATCGTCGCCGACAATCTTCTCGACGGCGCCTCCCGCAGCGTCAGCGACCGCATTCTGGCCTATGCCACCTTCATAGACCCTCCCCTCGCGCATATCGGCATGCACGAGGCCGAAGTTCGCGCAACGAAGAAGCCCGCCCTGGTCGGCATGCGTCCCATGACCCGCGTCAGCCGCGCCATCGAAAAAGGCGAGACCTTCGGTTTCATCAAAGTTCTTGTCGATGCCGCAACGCAGCACATCCTCGGCGCAACCGTCTTCGGCACCGGTGGCGATGAAGCCGTCCACTGTATCCTGACCGCCATGTATGCGCGGCAGCCCGCATCCCTGCTCACTCATTCCGTGCACATACATCCCACCGTCGCCGAGCTCATCCCGACGACGCTCGAAGATCTGAAGCCTCTCGAATAATGCAGCGCATACCCGGAGAACGACATGCTTGGAAACGA
>JASHPM010000265.1 GCA_030038115.1 Acidobacteriaceae bacterium
CGCGGGCGTGTAGGGCAATCTGACGCATAAACGAAACGCTGGGCGCCGGATGCCGCTCGATTCGGGGGGCTTCGGGGAGTTCACGTTCACCAGCTCAACTTGCGTCCGTTGGCGTCTCGGACGTTTCCTCTTTCGACGCTGCCTCTTGGAGCCTCTCTCCTGCTTCGGCAATGCCATCCTTGCGGATGTGAGTGACAGACATCGGAAAAGCATCCCGTAGGATGAACCGCAACTTCCTAAGGTTTTTGCGTTCGAGAGGCTCTGGCGTAAAGAGGACGCACAGGAAGACGAAGCCATTGAAATCGATAAATCCTGTGTATTCGCGCGCTGGGCATGTGCTCTTTCTGAAACGTCGAATCAACGTCTTGACACCAGTTCTTTGGTTCTTTCCTTCCTCGATGATTTGGATTTCGGAGCCGGTAGGTTCCGACAGCATGTAGCCGCTTTGATATGTGAGTATACTCTCGAGGTTGTTGAGCGGCCTATCCCTTTTCTTAATGAAATTGACATACATCCATTCGTGGGAACGCACGGCCTCATCGAAGGTCTTACCTCGCTGATAAATGGACGCTAGCATTTTTGGGCGCGTGGTCCCGTCTACTACCCAACCAAAGGGTGCGGCAATCGACACTCCGTATTCGCCGGAGTAGGTAATGGCCGTCGGGCCCTGGAACGCCTTTAATTCGTCGAGATTGAGAACATCGAGGATTATGTCAAGGTCATCATTGTGCGCGCGATTTACCGCTGCGGGTGTGTACCCCTCCAACGCGACCATCATCCCAGTATGCGCTTCCACGTCGCGGGACAGCCCTATGAATGCTTCCACGTCGCCAACGTCAATCTTGCGTCCGCGGAACTTCGCATCGACCACTATCCGAAATGCAAAATCAGAGGCGCACTCCTCGATAAGGAGATCAATTTGACGCTCCACCCTTGAGAATTTACCGACTAATTTCGCGTTGTGCGTGATTTTTGCCGAAGGGTAGTTGCTGCGGAACTGCTCTTCGATCTCACGTTCATATTCTTGCCAGTCCACGACGAAAGTATAGGCGCTCTCGCGATTTAGGCGAATTCGGCACCAGGGTAGGTAGCGACAAGTCGGCTCGTCTTGAGTTATTCCAGTCGGAGGGCTGAAGCTTACGCGAGTCGGCGGCACACCGATCCAGCGTTCGCCGGCTGGAGCAGAATGATTCGTTCGTGACGGGGGGTCTGGCGATTGCCATTCCGCATGGCCCGGGGGTTCCTTATCTGCATAACAGCAACTGGGCGCCGACCATCGGGGGAAGGTTCAGCTTCTGATTCGATAGCGAAGCGCGGGGCCGGATTAGGATTCTGCTAGCATGCCTGCATGCGACGCTGCCAGGGGTGGGTGCCAGGGCGTATCGACAATCTGCCACTCCTCGCTCCTCGGACTGAGCCAAAATCCCTCCCGTCGCGAGCCATCCCTATATGTCGATACACCCTGGCGGCTGCTTTTTTCGCCACAACCTGCATGGGCCAGGAACCCGCGCCGGCTTTCCGGTATAACCTGCACGGAAATCCGGGGGACGCCGGGAGCGAGATCACTGCGCTTACGCCAGACAATGGGCTGCTGGTCCTGCAATCACTGAAGGACGATCAATGGAACCTGAAGCGCGTAACCGGGTGGGATACGAATTCCCCGCATGAAGAGACGCTCCGGCTCGATGGCCGGATTCCGGGTGAAAAGGGCCACGCCGACGACTGGAACCTGACGGTCAACCCAGGCGGAGACCTGCTTGTGGTTCGTTTCTGTTTCCATCACATCGACTGGACAGAATTGAGTGGGACGAGGGGTGGTGCGGGCCCCGACGCTGTTGTTGTGCTGATCGATCTGCACAGCTTCACCGTGACTTCCCGCCGCGTGACGACGGACCCCATTGTGGCCGGGGCTCGATGGCGCTTTGACAAGGAGGGCGAACTGATTGCGAGCGGCCTCGAAAAGTCAGGGTATGTGCCAGGAGAGCCGGTGCAAAGCGCACGAGACGCCGGGATCTATGCGGCTGAAGTGCTGACGGCGCCCGATCTGCGACCGACAAACACCTGCACCTTCGCAAGAACCATGAGGCTTCACCAGGAAAGCTGGGCGGATTTCAAGGAAAGGATGAAGAAAGCCGACGTGGACTGCGCAACGGTGCTGAAGGCCGGGGGTGCGTCCACGGTGAAGGATCTGGAATCGAGCCTCTTCGACTACCAGGGCTTTCGGATCGCGGAGAAGGTGGATACAGACGACGCGGTTCGGGCGGATCTCAAAGGCGATCGCCGCTACAATCCGGAACAACACTGCACGTTCATCGATGTGAGCGAGGGCGACCGATTTGCGAATTACCACTGCGAGTTCTCGGGTCTGTGGAGGGATTATTACAACGCGATCGAAGTTTTCTCGGTTGCGGACGGACAGAGGGTGCTGCTGCTTCATGTTCCGCTGAATCAGCCAGCCGGTTCGCTGCTGGCGACGAGCCACGGTCAGGATTTTCTGCTGGTGCTGCGGGAAGGCGCGAGTCTGGAGGTTTATCGCCTGGGATGAAAGCGGCTGGGCAGGGCCGGGTCTGCATGCAGCGGGCGTCCTGCCATGTTCGCTATTGGACAATCTGTCTGGCTGCGGACACGGCTTGGCCGCGCGGGCACGCTTAAGCCTCTGTTTTCAGCAGCGGGACCTGGCATTTCAACTGCACCAGGGACTGGGGAAGGACAGCATCCCATACCGCTCTTACAGGAGAGATGATGGCGGCTGACTTTTGGACCGCGCTGCGCCGGCTGCGCCAGTCACCGGGCTTCACATTGACGGCAGTGCTGACGCTGGCGCTGGGGATCGGCGCGACGACGGCGATCTTCACGCTGGTGCAGCAGGTGATGCTCGAGTCGCTGCCGGTGACGAAACCGGAGCAGCTGTGGCGGATCGGCGACCAGGCGCGGTGCTGCAACTGGGGCGGCTACAGCCAGAGCAGCGATGACGAGGCGAACGACTGGAGTCTGTTTCCGTGGGAGGCGTACAAGCTTTTCCGGGCCAACACGCCGGGGTTTGAGGACCTGGCGGCGCTGCAGGCAGGCAATGCGGCGCTGGGGGTGCGGCGCGCGGGATCGTCGGCGCAGGCCGATACGCGCAACGGCCAATATGTTTCCGGCAATTTCTTCCGCACACTGGGTGTCTCCGCCTGGCGCGGGCGGCTGCTGACCGATGCCGATGACCAGGAGGGCGCGCCCCCGGTGGCGGTGATGAGCTTCCATACCTGGCAGGAGAAGTACGGATCCGATCCGTCGGTGGCCGGCTCGACGTACCAGATCAACGGGCATCCGTTCACGATTATTGGTGTGGCGCCGCCGGGTTTCATCGGGGCGAAGATGGTGGACTGGGGGATGCCGGACTTCTGGCTGCCGCTGACCACCGAGCCGACGATCGATGGCGCAACGGCGCGACTGAAGAACACGCGCGTGAACTGGCTCGACCTGATCGGGCGGGCGCGGGCGGGGACGAATCCGAAGGCGCTGGAGGCGCAGCTGCAGGGCGAGTTGCACGGATGGCTGGCCAGCCATCTGGCGGATATGAGTCCGCAGGAAAAAGCTGTGTGGCAGAAGCAGTCTCTGCGGCTTTCACCGGGGGGCGCGGGCTTCTCGCAGATGCGCCGGGACTATCAGCAGGGCCTGCTGCTGCTGATGGTGACGGCCCTCTGCGTGCTGCTGGTGGCCTGCGCGAACATCGCCAACCTGCTGCTGGCGCGCGGGCTGAGGAACCGGCAACAGACGGCGGTACGCGTGGCGCTGGGCGCGTCGCGCCGACGCCTGGTGAGGAGCGCGCTGGTGGAAAGCGTGGCTCTGTCGGTGATCGGCGGCGCGGCGGGCATTGCCGTGGCGTATGCCGGGGCCAGGCTGATCCTGTATCTTGCCTTCCATTCCACGGAGCAAAGCACGTGGATTCCGGTAGGGGCTTCGCCATCAACGGCGGTGTTGCTTTTTGCGCTGGGAGTTTCCGTTCTTACCGGGGTGATCTTCGGCATGGCACCGGCGTGGATGACCTCGCGCGCCCAGCCGGTGGAGGCGCTGCGGGGCGCCAACCGCGCGGTAGGAGGCGGACGGCACTGGGCGCAGAAGACACTGGTGATCGTGCAGGCGGCGGTGTCGCTGGTGCTGCTGAGCGCGGCGGCGATGCTGGCGGGCAGCCTGAGCAATCTGGAACACCAGAACTTTGGCTTCGATACCAGCGGCCGGTACCTGGTCTCCATCAATCCCATGCTGTCGAACTACAAGCAGGGGCAGCTGGTTCCGCTGTTCCGGGAGATTCAGGACCGGCTGAGCACCATTCCGGGGGTGCGCAGCGTGAGCGCGGCGACCTATGCGCCGCTGAGCGGCGACCAATGGGGGGGCGGCATTCGAGTGGAGGGCAAACCGGAACCTGGCCCGAAAGACGATGACTTTGCCGACTACACGCGCGTGACTCCGGGATTCTTCGACACGATCGGAGCGAAGATGCTGAGGGGCCAACCCATCACGGAAGAGGACAACGGCACGACGCGTCCGGTGGCCGTGATCAACGAAGCCTTTGCGAAGAAATTTTTTGGAAAGCAGAATCCCATCGGACAGCACTTCGGTCCGTCTCCGGAGAAGAACGCGGGAACTTATGAGATTGTCGGCGTGGTCCACGACGTCCACTGGGTGACGTGGGACTTCAAAGGGCCGGCCCGGGCCATGTATTACATACCCGAGGCGCAGACGGTTCACTTCGATCAGCCGGACACGGAGAGTTACGAGATCTGGTCGCAGTACCTGTACAACATTGCGATGTGGGCGCCGGGGCATCCGCCGAACATGCTGGCGCAGGTGAAGCGGGCGCTGGCGGACGTGGATCCGAACCTGGTGATGTACGACGTGGAGCCCTATTCGGAGGTGATTCACGGAACGTTCGATCAGCAGAGCATGATCGCCAGCCTGACGTGGCTGTTTGGGGCGATCGGGCTGGTGCTGGCCGCGGTGGGACTGTACGGCGTGACGGCGTATGGCGTCGAACAGCGGACGAGCGAGATCGGCGTGCGCATGGCGCTGGGCGCGGACCGGGGTTCGGTGATCGCCATGGTGCTGCGGGGAGCGTTCTGGCAGGTGGGCATCGGCCTGGGAATCGGAATTCCGGCGGCGATCGGGGCGGGATATCTGATCGCGAGCCAGTTGTTCGGGGTGAGGCCGTGGAATCCGCTGCTGCTGGCGGGGGCGACGGCGCTGCTGGGAGTGGCGGCGCTGGTGGCCGCGGTGATCCCCGCGCGCAGAGCAGCCAGCATTGACCCGATGCAGGCGCTGCGCAGCGAATGACGGAGCGGAAGCAATGGAGCCGGGCGGGACGTGGCCACGAAGACAGTCATAGCCGACGAGTTATGGAGATGTTCCTGACTTGCGGGCGCGCGCAGCCTGATGGTCATATATTTTTTCCATGACCTAAGAAAGCTCTGAAAAGCTCCAAAATCATCCCTCAGCGGCTAAAGCCGA
>JASHPM010000028.1 GCA_030038115.1 Acidobacteriaceae bacterium
GATCGTGTCGTCGCTGGAACGCATGGGGCGATACAAGGACATGATCCAGCGGGTGCTGCGGGAAGAGGGAGTTCCGCAGGATCTGATCTATCAGGCGTTCGCGGAGTCGGGGTTTCGACCGGAGGCTGTGAATGCGCGCTCGGGAGCGGGCGGGATGTGGCAGTTTATGCCGTATGGAACCTATGGCCTCGAGCACACGGCGTGGTACGACGAGCGATTCGATCCGGAGAAGGCGACGCACGCCTATGCGCGCGAGATCAAGAAGATGTACGACCAGCTGGGGGACTGGTACCTGGCGATGGCGGCGTACGACTGGGGCCCGGGGAACATCCAGAAGGCGGTGCAGCGGACGGGCTACGCGGATTTCTGGGAACTATATCGGCGGAACAATTTGCCGCAGGAGACGAAGAACTACGTGCCGGTATTTCTGGCGGTAACGCTGATGGCGAAGAATCCGAAGCAGTATGGGCTGGAGGACATTCAGCCCGACCCGCCGCTGGTGACGGATACGGTGACGACGAACTATGCGGTGGACCTGCGGCTGGTATCGGATATTGTGGGCGCGCCGGTGCAGGAGATCGCGGGGCTGAATCCGAGCCTGCTGCGCATGAGCACGCCGCCGGAAGAATCGTTCGATCTGCATTTGCCGGCGGGGACGGCGGATGTATTCCAGCGGGACATAGCGGAAATTCCGGTGGACAAGCGGCGGTCGTGGCGCTTCCACGAAGTGCAGGACGGCGACACGCTGGCGAGCCTGGCGCGGACGTGGCATGTATCGGCGTCGGAGCTGGCGTTTGTGAACCAGCTGACGCCGAATGCGGATTTATCGGGAGTGGATTCGCTGATCATCCCGCAGGCGCCGGTGAGCCAGCCGGGATTGCGCAACACGCTGTACAGGCCACGGCGCGGCGATACGCTGGTGACGATTGCGGACCAGTTCGGGGTGACGGTGGCTGAGCTGCGGCGGTGGAATCATCTGCGCGGAGCAGCGTTTGTGCCGGGGCACAGCCTGTATGTTTCCGAGCCCGCGCATATCTCGAGTTTGCGCTACGGGCGGAGACGGCATCACGGGACGAAGAGCGGCGGGAAAGCTCCGGCGAAGGTGGCGGCGGCAAGCAACGCGCCGAAGAAGCCCGCATAGAGAAGAGCCGCTCACCGGGTTCCGCGCAGGCCGGCCTGTTCCTTCCATCGCTCGACGTTAACGCCCCTGACGAGAAGCCACAGGGTCAGCGATGCTTCGCCGATCAGGGCGTAGAAACGCAGAGAACCTGCCAGCGGCGGATACAGGAGGGTGAGCACAAGCAATCCGGAAAACATCATGAGCACACCCAGAAATCGAGGCAGGAAGGTCGACTTCACAATGAGGGAGCCGATGAGCAGGAAATAGAATCCGAAGAATATCGACCCGTTGTGAGAGGCCGTCACATTCAACCTAGTGAGCATCAGGGCCATGGCCTGAATTTGTTCTGTCCCGAACGCGCCCAGTTTCGGAGCCTCCTGCAAAATGACGATGGGCGCACTGTAGAAGAGGGTGGAAAAGGCCCCGGCGGCGCAGCCCATGAGGCTGAAGAAGGCGGCGACCAGGGAGAGGGTGCGGCTGGCCGGCCTGAACAATTCGTAGAACAGGGCCGTGACCACGACGTGGCAGGCGATCAAGAGGAAATAGCAGGTGAGACCGAGCCAGAAGCGGGAGGGGTGGGCCAGAAGGCTGGACGCGGTGGCGGCTGCATCGCCGGAAACGACCAGGCTACCGCGGATGAGGAGCAGGCCTCCGTTGAAGAGAAGGGCAAGCAGGTAGAACAAGCCGGCGATTCTGGCGGGCGGCGATGCCACAGCCTTAAGATCCGCCGTTCCGGCAGCCGCGGTGCTCATCGTTCTTTCCTCCTTACAAAGCGGAAGGGGTGCACAGCTGAAGACCACTCCTCTTCAGCAAGTGTAGACCGTCATTCGGTTCCTGCCTGATGCTCGCCCAGGGCATGTTCGTCCGCAGGGCAGAATGCGGCGAGAACGCAACGACGGGGATTCGGCGCTTTCGATGGATCAGTCATGCTGCCAGGTGACTGACCAGTGTTCGTCCGGCCGAGTCGACCTGATCATCAGGCGCCCGTCGCTTGTGAATCGATACAGGCGCACCAGGGTCCTGCCGACGAGCGCATGGGTGATGGAGCCCTGCACATGATGTGTGACGGTGTGCTTTGCTTCATCGACGTCGTAGCTGCCAAAGGAAGCCTCATACCCGTTCAGGACGTAGTCGTTAGAGAGAGAAGCCGCGGAGGGAGGGTACATGATCTGCACGGACATGTGGCCGTCGCGGGTGTAGATGAGCGTGCCGCTCAGGCCAGGGACACTGGTCATCGTCCCATCCGCGCCGGGCGCTTGCAGCGAAACCAGATGCCACGCGCCGATGAGTCTCTCCCTGCCGGAACCGGGAGCCGGTTGCCGGCGTGCCAGCTGCGCCGATGCGATTCCGCTGAAGACAATTTCGCTGAAGGCCAGGAGAAGAATCGATATCCGGCGGCGGAGAGTTTTCATCGGTCGCTCCCGATGGCCAACCTGGGGTGAGCGCATGGTCTCACCGGTTGACCAGGCTTTGATGAAACGCGGGATAGCGCTCTCCGGCGACCCTGATCTCGGCGGAGGCGGTTTCGATGGCGCGCAGATCTTCGGGCGACAGGTGGACGTTGACCGCGCCAAGGTTTTCTTCCAGACGATGCAGTTTGGTTGTGCCGGGGATGGGAACGATCCACGGCTTCTTTGCCAGCAGCCACGCCAGCGCGATCTGAGCGGGTGTTGCCTTTTTCTGAGCGGCAAACCGGGTGAGCAGGTCCACCAGGGCCTGGTTGGCTCTGCGGTTCTCCTCGGTGAAGCGAGGGACGATGCTGCGGAAATCGGTGCTGTCGAACTTTGTCTCCGCGGTGATGGCGCCGGTGAGAAAGCCCTTGCCCAGAGGGCTGAAGGGAACAAAGCCGATGCCGAGTTCCTCCAGAGTGGGCAGGATCTCCTCTTCAGGCTGCCTCCAGAACAGCGAGTACTCGCTCTGCAACGCGGTGACCGGCTGCACAGCATGGGCGCGGCGGATGGTCCTCGCGGCGGCTTCAGAAAGGCCGAAGTGCTTCACCTTGCCTGCCCTGATGAGATCTTTCACCGCCCCCGCGACGTCTTCGATGGGCACGTTGAGATCGACGCGATGCTGGTAGAAGAGATCGATGGCATCGACCCCGAGACGCCGGAGCGACGCTTCGGCAACCTCCCGGATGTGTTGCGGGCGGCTGTTCAGCGCGTTCCATTTGCCGCCGTCGGCGGGATTGGCCTCCCACCCGAACTTGGTGGCGATGACGACCTGGCCGCGGAACGGAGCCAGAGCTTCGCCCACCAGCTCTTCGTTCGTGAAGGGGCCGTAGACTTCGGCGGTGTCAAAGAAGGTGACTCCACGCTCGACAGCGGTACGGATGACACGAATCGCGGTTTGTTTCTCGGTGGGGGGGCCAAAGCCAAAGCTCAATCCCATGCAGCCAAAGCCGAGAGCGGAAACCTCGAGACCACTTTTGCCCAACATGCGCTTTTGCATACTGTCTCCTCATTTCAGAAGGTACCAGGAGTGGCCGTCCGCCGGCTTTCCCGATTCTGCCGATTCTTTGCCCGATCCTGTTTGTCAATCGCATTTTGTGCACATGCGGGATGCTTTCGGCAGTAGGCTGGACGAAAGGAGAGATGAGGTGCCCGGACAAACAGGAAAGCGCGGAACCGCCGATGCAGCCGTCATGGAGCTGCGCAGAGAACTGGCCCGCAGGATTGCCTCCCACGCGCCATCGCCAGGAGAGTATCCAACTGCGATACCCGGTCTGGCGCTTTTCCGCCGAACCGCTCCCACCTCGTGCTTCCGAGCCGTCTACGAGCCCAGCCTCACGGTCTTTGCGCAGGGGCGCAAGCGCATCAACCTGGGAGGAACCGTCTACCTGTGCGACGGAGGGTCATTCCTGCTGTCATCGATTGACGTTCCGGTGGAGAGCCAGATCGTCGAAGCTTCCGAGGCGACGCCCATGCTTACCATGCATCTCCGGCTCGACATGCCGACGGTGCGGGAAGTGCTGAGCCGGGAAGATCTGCCCGAGCCGGAAACGTCGGCGCATCGCCGCGGACTTGCGGTGGGCAGGACCACGGCCGGGTTGCTGGGCGTGTGCGCTCGCCTGATCGATCTTCTGGATACACCCGAGGACATCCCATTCCTGAGTCACCTGCTGCAGCGTGAAATTATCTACCGCATTCTGCGCACGCCTCAGGCAGAACGGCTGCGCGCCATAGCCACCAGCGGCGACCTGAGTCACAGGACGGCCAGAGCCATGGCCTGGCTGAGGGCCAATTTTTCGAGACCGCTGCACATGGACGAACTGGCTGGAGTGGCGCGCATGGGTGTGTCCACGCTTCACCATCAGTTCCGCGCGCTGACGGCCATGAGCCCGCTGCAATATCAGAAGCAGCTGAGGCTGCAGACAGCGCGGCAGCGCATGCTGATGGACGGCATGGATGCCTCAAGCGCGGCGTATGAAGTTGGCTACGAGAGCGTGAGCCAGTTCAGCCGCGAATACAGCCGTTTCTTCGGCCAACCTCCCATGCGCGACATTAGAGCCCTGCGGGAGGGCAAGGCGATGGCGATCGATGCTGCTTAGCCGTGAATGGCCAGGTTGAGCGTTCCTGACAGGGGCGCGGCGGTCTCGTACACTCGTAGAACCTGATTCGAGAAGGAAGGACGATGTCTCTTCTATATGCGGTCGTGCTGGGCGCGATTGTGCTGAGCCTGCTGGTGGTGTCGCTGATGCAGGTGCGCCAGGTGAAAACCAAAGCGGATTATCTGGTGGCGGGGCGGACGCTGCCGGCGTTTGTGCTGATTTTCACGCTGCTGTCGTCGTGGATCGGCTCGGGCTCGCTGCTGGCCGGGGCGGAGAATGCGTACAAGCATGGGTTCGCGGCGCTGTGGCTGGCGGCGGGGGGATGGGCGGGGCTGCTGCTGATCTATTTCATTGCGCCGCGGGCGCGCCATTTTGCGCAGTTCACGATTCCGGATTTGCTGGAGGCGCGGTACAGCCAGACGGCGCGGGTGCTGGGCGTGATTGCGGTGCTGTTTGCTTACACGGCGATTGCCAGCTATCAGCTCATCGGCGGGGGAGACATATTGCACCTGGTGTTCCCGACGGTAATTTCGGCGGACCTGGGCAAGTACATCATGACGACGTTTGTGGTTGCGTTCACGGCGCTGGCGGGCATGGCGTCGGTGGCGTACATGGACGTGGTGATCGGAATTCTGGCGACGGTGACGATGATTGCTGCGCTGCCGTTCCTGATCCATACGGCGGGCGGATGGAGCGGGGTGACGCACGCGCTGCCGGCGACGCACTTCGAGGTGCTGGGAGATTTGTCGTTTACGCAGGCGATGGAGCTGATGTTTCCGACCATGCTGCTGATGCTGGGCAACCAGGCGATGTATCAGAAGTTTTTTTCGGCGAAGTCGGAGCGCGATGCGCGCGTGGCGGTGGTGGGGTGGATCGTGGGGACGGTGGTTCTGGAAACGGTGATTGTGGCGCTGGCGGTAGTGGGGTCGGCGGTGTTTCCGCGAGGCGAGGTGGCGCAGCATCCGCGGGAGATTATTGCGTACACGGCGCTGCACGGGCTGCCCGCGTGGCTGGGCGCGCTGCTGATGGGAGCGGTATTCGCGAAGATTATGTCGACGGCGAACAATTTTCTTTTCTCGCCGGCGACGAATCTGATCAACGACGTTTTCAGCCGGTACATCGCGCCGGGCGCTTCCAACAAAAGGGTGCTGCTGGTGTCGCGGCTGATGGTGGTGCTGCTGGGCCTGTGGGCGCTGTACCAGGCGATGCATACGGAGAGCGTGCTGAAGCAGGCTTTGTATGCGTACACCGTGTATTCGGCGGCGCTGACGCCGGTGATTCTGGCGGCGTTTTATTCGAAGCGAGCGAACGCGGCGGGAGCGGTGACGGCGATTGCGCTGGGGACCTTCGTGACGGTGTTCTGGGACACGCCGTTCGTTCATCACTATTTGCCGGCGGCGATCGCGGAGCGGGATGCGATCTTCCCCGCTCTGCTGGCGTCAGTGCTGGGGCTGGTGGTGGTGAGCCTGGTGACGCGGCCGCCGAAGCCGGAGCAGGTGGCGTTGTTCCATGGAGAAAGAGCGGTGGAGGCGGCGGATTGAACAGGGCTCAGGGCGCAGGGCTCAGCGATGGCGCGCGGAAGGAAAATGTTCATGTGCTGCGTGGACTTGCCGATGCTAAACTAAGGTTGCTGCCGGAAGGATGCTTCCCTCCCGGCAGGTTGCGCTACCTCAGCAGCAGCGCGAGTACGAGGACCACGAGCACCAGAACAAAGCGCCAATCAATGGCGATTGCTATGGCGATGCGGGTCCAGGACAGCTTCCTGTCCATCGGCCTCACCTCCCTGCATTGGAACGGCCCGCAGGTCGTTGCGTGATCTGCGGGCCGTTGGCTCGTTCGTTTGAGCCAATGCCGCGGATGCGCTTTGCACTTTGCAGTGAGGTAAGTCCAGACTATGTTCCCGGGAAGACGTCCGGGCAGGTTGTCGCAGTTTTGAGCATTACCTTTGGCACGGTCGCCGGTAGCCTGGTGCAGCTATGTGCTACTGGCGTGTCTCACGTCTGATCAAATCCAGCCCTTCCTGCGTGGTGCGGATGCGGCCTTCGAGCTGGGCGTCTTCGGCGAAGGCGAGCATTTCTTTGAAGCGCGGGCCGGGCGCGTAGCCGGCGGCGATGAGATCGCGGCCGGTGACGAGGAGCGGGGGGCGGACTTCTTCCTCAGGCAGCTCTTCCCTTCTCCGTTTGGCGAATTCGTAGAGCGAGAGATCGCCATGGCTGGAGAGCGAGTCGATGCGATGCAGCGCGAGGTGCTCGTCGAACTTCGGCAGGCGGAAGAAACGCTTCAGGGTTGACTCCTTCATTTTTTCGACGTCGGCGAAGCGCATGTGGTTTTCGACGAGGGAGAGGATCTGGGTGGAGTCCTCATTGGAGAAGCGCAGGCGGCGGAGGATGGCGTGCGCGATACGGACGCCGACCTCGACGTGGCCGTTGAAGCGGATGCGGTCCGGCGGTTTGTGGGAGAAGGTGGCGGGCTTGCCGACGTCGTGCAGGAGCGCGCCCCAGGCGAGCGTGGGCGATGCGCCAGCGGGGAGTTTTTCGAGGAGCAGGAGGGTGTGGATCCAGACGTCGCCCTCGGGGTGGTACTCGGGCGGCTGCTGGACACCGTGGAGTTTGCCGATTTCGGGCAGGACCTGCTGGAGGAGGCCAGTGCGGTCGAGGAGCTCAAAGGCGCGGCGGGCGTGGCCTTCGGTGAGCATGCGGGTGAGCTCGTCGCGGACGCGTTCGCGGCTGACCTGGGAGATTCCCGAGGCGAGCTGGCGGATGGCGCGCTCGGTTTCCGGCTCGATGGCGTAGTGGAAGCGCGCGGCAAAGCGGACGGCGCGCAGCATACGCAGCTTGTCTTCTTCGAAGCGGCGGTGCGGCTCGCCGATGGCGCGGATGATGCCGGCGCGGAGATCGTTCTGGCCGCCGACGTAGTCGAGAACGGCGGAGGTGAGGTTGCAGGTTTGGCTGTGCAGCACGGGATCGAACATCATGCCGTTGATGGTGAAGTCGCGGCGCAGGACGTCTTCCTGCACGCTCGAGGAAAAACGGACTTCGGTGGGATGGCGGCCATCGTGGTAGGCGACATCAGAGCGAAATGTAGCAACTTCGGTGACAATTTC
>JASHPM010000029.1 GCA_030038115.1 Acidobacteriaceae bacterium
TGCCTGCCGCGCAGGCGCTGCAGCACTCCAATTTTCAGTTTCGTTATTACCAGCTGCCCGTCGCGGAGCGGGAGAACTTCATTTTCCGCTGGTGGGAGAGCTCGTCCATGCGCAGCGATCAGACCGATCCGGAGACCTGGCACTGGATCATCCCGCTCTGGGTGGACCGCAGAAAATTTCTCGACGACCTGGAGATCCCGAATGAGAAGCAGGTCGTTGCCCTGCTGATTGATCGCCAGGGACATATTCTGTGGCGATCAGCCGGCCCCATGTCTCCCGACAAGCGCGCGAGCCTGATGAGTGCTGCCGGCGCTCATTAGCAGCGTCGTCAGATTGGTACTCAGGGGCTAAAGCCCGGCTTCATTTGAACGCTTTGCGGCACGACCAAGGTCGTGCCCTGACACAAAGCCTTCCCCCAGACGTATCAGCTTACTTCTTGTTTTTCGCTGCTTTCGGTTTTTTCCTCTTTCCTGCGATCAGTCTCTTCTTCTCTGCCGGCGCCATCGCCAGCACGGCCCTGGTCCGTTTTGGCAATTTCTCGTAGACGAGATTCCGCGCATGGCGCAGCCATTCTCTCAGCTCGGCGGCGGGCAGCGTGTTCCAGCGCTCGACTGCGACCCAGTGGGCGCGAGCGAAATAAGGAGCGGGGAAGACGCCTTCCATTTCGACCAGCTCGGCGAAGCGCTCCGGCCCGGCAGCGAAGGACATGACTCCCCGATCGGGGGTGAGGCTGACCAGGGCGAACATCTTGCCGCCGATCGCCTTGTCTCCGACCCAGTAGACGAGGTTGTCGCCCCACTGCATCGTCTCGCAAACGTCCGGCAGAGAAAGCAGGAAGGCGCGCAGGCTTTCGGCGTCCATGGGTTTTGAGTAATCCCCCGCGCCCAGACTGACAGTTTGCCTGCAGTCGGGATAAAAGCGAGAGTTTCTCTCCCTCCTCGCTGCACCCTATACCCTATTCCCTACTCCGTGCTGCTTCACACCGCTTCCGCCAGATAGACACCGAACCATTTTTTCGCGTCGGTCCAGGCGCGCTCGACCACGAATCCGGACCGGGTCAGAAGTCCGCCGACGCTTTCCGGCGTGAATTTGTAACTGTTCTCGGTATGAATGCTCTCACCGCGGCGGAAGCCGACCGTCAAATCCAGCGCCGGAATCGAAACTTCCTGCTGGATCAGGCTCTCGAGGTGCATTTCGATCCGCGATTCGCGGTCGTTCCAGCAGACGCAGTGCCGGAAAAGACGCGGGCGGAAGCTCGCGCCGAGTTCCCGCCGGATGCGCGTGAGCATGTTGCGATTGAATTCCGCCGTAACACCTGCCGCATCGTTGTAGGCAGGCAGCAGCGTGTTCCGGTCCTTGATGTGATCCGCGCCCAGCAGCAACAGATCGCCCGGTGCAAGCTGGCCGCGGAGACGCCGCAGCAGGGAAGCGGCCTCCGACGGTTCGAAGTTGCCGATGCTTGATCCGATGTAGAGCACCAGGCGGCGTCCGCCGGGGTGTGGAATTTCGTCGAGTTCGGTGGTGTAGTCGGCGACGATGGGCCGAACCACGACCTCGGGCATCTCTTCGCGGATGCGGCTCCGCCCCGCTTCGAGCGCGGAGACGGAAATGTCGATGGGGTAATAGCTCACGCGCCCCTGGCGCCGCGCCGCCGCAGCCAGCAGAAGGCCCGTCTTGGCCGCCGTGCCCGCGCCGAGCTCGATGATCGCCAGGGTGCGGTCGCCCGACGCCGCGGCGAGAATCTCGTCGCCATATTCAGCGAAGATCGCGTGCTCCGTGCGGGTGAGGTAATACTCCGGCAGCGCGGTAATGGCCTCGAATAACTCCGATCCACGCTGGTCGTAGAAAAGCCAGGGAGAGAGACGCTTGGGCAATGCGGTGAGGCCGCGATAGACTTCCGCGCCGACCGGCGTCGAAGCCGCCTCGGGCAGACAGGGAATGGATGAAAGAGCGTGCATCGGAAACTCGAGCCTCCGCGATCAGTGGTCGGCCAGACGAACGCCGGAGAACTGCCAGCGGGTCGCGGGCGCGAAAAAGTTGCGATAGGTGGCGCGGATGTGAGAGGCGGGGGTGGCTACCGAACCGCCGCGCAGCACCATCTGGTTGCACATAAACTTGCCGTTGTACTCGCCGAGGGCACCGGGGAGCGGATGGAAGCCCGGATAAGGAAGATAAGCGCTGACGGTCCACTCCCAGACGTTGCCGTAAAGCTGCTCAACGGCGGACTGTTCTCTCTGTGATGCAGGCGGCGCCGCTTGCGGATGAAACTTTTCGCCTTCCAGCAGATTGCCGCCCACCGGATTTGCAGCCGCGGCCGATTCCCATTCCGCTTCCGTGGGAAGACATTTTCCTGCCCAGCGCGCATACGCGTCGGCTTCGAAGTAGCTGATGTGGCAGACCGGCGTTGACAGCAAATCGTGCAGGGAGACCAGCCCGAGCAGCGTGAAGACCTCCCATTTCCCGCTGTCGCCGCGGCGCCAGTACAGCGGTGCACCCCAGCGCT
>JASHPM010000266.1 GCA_030038115.1 Acidobacteriaceae bacterium
CAGCGTGGACCAGGGGCGATCGGGCGCATCGTCTCCCGGGGTTTGAGCATGGAGCTGCGCGGCGCAAACCCCGGCTGCGAGCAGCAGGATCAGCTCGAGAATCGGCCATGGAGAGCGGCGGCAGGAAAGGCCCAAACGTCGATCTGCTCCTGTCTGTGGGTGCGGTACAACTCCGGAGTATAGCAATTCGACCTGGCCCGGCGCGGTTTGGGCTCACTCAAGGCCGAGCGATTTCCAAAGTGCATCCACACGCGCCTTTGTCGCCGCGTCCATGGCAATTTCCCTGGGCCAGGGCCGTGTGAATCCTTCCGCGGCCCACTTGCGCGTGGCGTCGATGCCCATTTTGCTGCCGTAGTTCGGGAGCCGCGAGGAATGGTCGAGCGAGTCAATCGGCCCGAGGGTGAACTGGATGTCGCGCTCGGGGTCGATGTTGTTGGCGACGCGCAGCGTGACTTCGGCCAGGTTCTGCACGTCGCAGTCCTCGTCGACGACGATGATGCACTTGGTGAACATGGCCTGACCCATGGCCCAGATGCCGTTCATGACCTTGCGCGCGTGGCCCGCATAGCTTTTGCGGATCGACACGATCATCAGGTTATGAAAGACCGCTTCGACAGGCAGGTTGATGTCGACGATCTCCGGCAGCGTGAGCCGGAAGAGTGGGAGAAAGATGCGCTCGACCGCCTTGCCCATCCACGCGTCTTCCTGGGGCGGCTTGCCCACGATGGTCGCCGCGTAGATCGGGTCCTTGCGGTGCGTGATGCAGGTGATGTGGAAGACGGGGTAGTCCTCGGCGGGCGTGTAGAAGCCGGTGTGGTCGCCGAACGGTCCTTCGGGACGCAGCTCGTCCAGCCGCACATAGCCTTCGAGCACAATTTCCGCGTGGGCGGGCACTCCGAGATCGACGGTCTCGCACTTTACCAGTTCGACGGCCTCCTCGCGCAGAAAGCCCGCGATGAGAAACTCATCGACCTCGGGCGGGGCCGGCACGATAGCCGAGAACGTCGTCGCCGGATCGGTGCCGATGGCGACCGCGACCTCCAGGCGGGCATTTTCCGGGTCGAGACCGGCGAGGGCGAGGTTGGCCGTGGCGCCGGCGGTCTCAGCCATGGCGGCGACGCGGGCCGAAGCGCCCGAAGCAGTCGCACGCAGGCGTTCGCGGAGATGCTCGGCGGCGTTTTTCTGCCGCTGCCAGTGCATGCCGGTGGTCTGTCCGTCGTAGACCTGCATGCGGTACATGCCCATGTTGCGTTTGCCGCTGCGGGGATCGCGCGTGACAACGCAGGGCAGCGTGATAAAGCGGCCGCCGTCGAGCGGCCAGCACTGCAGGATCGGAAAGTCGAGGATCGAAAAGTTGTCGCGGAGGATGACCTCTTTGCAGGGCGCGTCTTTGCCGGAGATGGTTTTGGGAAAGAAGTTGCCGATGGCCGCCAGTTGCGGCAGCATCTTCATTTTTTCCAGAAGGCCCGTGGGAGATTTCACGTCGAGCAGCGCGCGGATGCGGTTGGCGATTTCGTCGAGCGAGCCCCTGTCGGGGTCGAGGCCGAGGGCGAGCTTCATGCGCCGTTCGCTTCCGAACTGATTCATCAGCACGCGGGCTCCGGGATGGCCCTGGACGTTCTCGAAGAGGAGAGCAGGGCCACCAGGCGCTACTTTGGAGTTGCCGGCGAAGCCGGATTTCGAGACACGGTCGGTGATTTCGGCGATTTCGAGCAGGGGTGAGACTTCTTCGCGGACGCGGCGGAGCTCGCCGGCTTTATCGAGAACTTTGATCCAGTATCTGAGGTCGTCGCAGGGCAGGGGTGGGTCTCCTGAGTGGGGTTCCAGACCACTATAGAACCTCGGGGCAGCGAACGAGTCAGTGGTCGTCAAAGACGACGGGGTTGCTCAGGTTCGGGTTAGGGCAACGGGTCACCTGATGGTGACACTGCTCTTGTCGCCGCCCTTGGAGAAGTCCAGCGTTAAGTCGACCGTTGCTGTGATCTTGTTTTTCTTCGGGCTGAAGCCAAATGTGTATCCGGCCAGAAGAGGATCCAGCGGGACCTTCTGAAAAAGACCGTCGATTGCCATTTCGTCGTAGATGTCGCCGGGTTTTATGCCGAGCAGGTCACGGGCTCTTTTCTCCTGGTCGGGATCGAGATGCTGGATGGTCAACGAACGCAGCCGGTACATCGGTCCGGGCGTGACGGAGAGGTGGTACGAGACCAGCGCGTGCTGCTTATCCAGGACGGGCGGAGCGGCGATTTCCACGTCGGCGAAACCGTGCTGTTCGTAATACGCCCGCAGTTCTGCTGGGAGTCGGCCAAAGGGGCTGGCGCCGGCGATGTCGCCCGGGCGCTGCGCGAACAGCTGAGAGAGGTCGCGTCCCGGGAGAAGTGGTCCACCGTCGGCGGTCAACTGTGCTATCCGATATTGCGGCCCGGGAATGACAGCCACCAGGAGGTCCACCACGTAGTCCGGGCCGTCGCGACGCGGGGGGCTGTGCGAGATGTCGATGTGGGAGTCCAGATAGCCGTTCGTTTCCAGGTTCTCGGCGACTCGAGCGCGGGCGAGCCAATCCTGCCCTTTGTTGTAGGCGCTACCCTCCTGATTGCGCAGAACCTCCAGCAGCGAATTCTGCAGGTCGCTGGGGGCATTGGAGATCATGACCTTTTCTACAAGAATGCGGGGAGAAGCAATGATGAACGCGATCGCCGGAGGGGGCGATCCTTCTGCGCGTGCGGCAGTGAGCGCGAACGACGACGGCTCCTCGCTCTGCACTTCGGCAGTAATTCCTTTCTCCTTCAGGAGAAGCCTCAGTGCGGTGCGGATTCTGCCCTCTGCGATTGAGGTTGTTGGAATCTCGTCCGAGAGAGCCGGGATTTGCTTTTTGAGGAGCGAGCGCAGCTCATCGTCGCTCCACCATACGCAATTGCTGCAGCTGTAAGGTAAGCGTGGCGGGAGCTGAGCTGAAGCCTCCTGCGCCTGCGCCGTGCAAACGAGGGGCGGCGCCCCGAATCCGATGACGACAAGACAGCAGAAGAGCGGGCGGATCCCTGATCGCATGGTGGTTGGATT
>JASHPM010000267.1 GCA_030038115.1 Acidobacteriaceae bacterium
GCGCTCCGCGGAAACCATGTAGTCCTCCGCATACGGAGTCACGTTGCCGGGCGCGACCGCCGGAATCCCTGTGAAGGGCTCATACTCCGCCCAATTCACGCTCGCGACTGGATGCGTGCGCGACGCCCCGTAGGGCGGGATGGCCAGAGGGAATCGCGGCTGCCCATTCGCATTCAAACTCGATCCATCGGCAGCCGCCGTCCACGGCGTATCGAACAGGGTCGGCACCGCGCTGGTGTAGGTGTAGCCATAGGGCGGATTCGCGCTCATGATGGCCGGCGACAAGCCCTCGATGGGGGTGTAGAACTGCCCCCAGCTCGCGCGGAGGCTGGTTTTCCCCGCACCCAGAAACGCCGGGCTCCACGCCAGGCCCACGCGCGGGCCAAAATCCGCATATTGCAGGGAGGCAAGCGTCCGGGGCACACCCGGATCGCCGGGGAACACGATGCCCGCCGGCGCATTCGGAAACACCTCGCTCTGCCCGCCGGGAACGAGCGTCTGCAACTGGTTGTATTTCTCATACCAGGGCGGCAGCATGTCCCAGCGCACGCCGTAATTGAGCGTGAGCCCGCGCCGCGCCTGCCAGGAATCCTGGGCGTAGGCGCCGGCGAGCAGATTGCGGTTGTAAAAATGCTGCGCGTCGCCCTGGGTGTAATTCGAATCCACACCGAGCAGAAAGTCCGCGAAGTCCAGTCCCGTTTCACTCCCCGTGAACGCGTAGCTTCCGTTGAAATACACGTCAGGATGGTTGTTGATCTGATCGCCATGCACGTCCGCGCCGAATTTCAGATTGTGCCCGCCTACGATGTGCGAGAAATCGTCGCTGCCCTCCACGATGTTCTCCGCCTGGAACAGCGCGGTCGTGTCCACGCCCATGGTGAAGTCGTTGAAGATGACGTTCTCGACGCCCTCGATCCGCGGATCGAGCACAGCGATCCCGGAAAATCCCTGAGACTCGAGCGTTGGCCCCACTCCGCCCCGCGGCACGCCCACATTGGCCGCGTTGCGCATGTAGCTCACGCGAGCCAGATTCACCGTGTTCGCGCCCAGGGTCTTCGTGTCGCTCAACGCCAGCAACTGTGCGCGCCCGAAATTCAGGGCATCGAATCCCGGCACACTCGCGCCGCCCTCGCCGGTCGGGTAAGGATCGTCGACGCGATAGTCGTCGAGGAAGTAGTAACCGGCGATCGACCCGAGGCGCGTATTCCAGTCCATGCGCAGCGCGCCCTTGCCGTCGCGAATGGACTGCTCTGCGGCCGACGTGGAAAACGTGCCGGCACCGGCATTGGCCTGGGGCACGTAGCTCAGCAAATGCTGCGCCGCCGTCGACCACACCGAGGCGGGAATCTTCGCATTGGGTAACACGCACTGTGACGTATTCGCGCAACCCGCGGTGTAATAAGGCTCACCCGCTGTTACGTTATAGCCCAGCTTCTGCGACAGCAGGCTGGCAAAATACGGTCCGCTTACCGAGCCGGTCAGCGCGCTGGCGCTTCCGGACAGGTCCCCCGCCCGCTCGGCCGCCGTCGACACCGAGATCAGCCCTGTATCGACGCCCTCGGCCACCCGCGTGCCCTGATAATCCGCGAAGAAGAACAGCTTGTCTTTCTTCGCCGGCCCGCCCAGCGTCGCGCCAAACTGATTCTGATGAAAGGCCGCGCGATCCTGAGAAAAATAATTGCGGGCATCGAGATTCGTGTTGCGCAAAAACTCAAACGCCGATCCGTGCCACGCGTCCGTCCCGCTCTTCGTTACCACGCCGATCTGCCCGCCGCTCGCCGTGCCATACTCCGGCGCGTCGTTGCCGGTCACCACGTTCAGCTCGGCAATGGAGTCGAGCGTGGGCACGATGGCTACGCCCATATTCACGTCTTCCTGCGCGTCGGCGCCGTTCACGCGAAAGCTGTTGGCCGTCTCGCGCTGCCCGCCGATCGACAGGGTGCCCGCATCCAGCTCGCCCGAGGGAGGGGTGCTGGCCACGCCGCTCATCACAATGGCGTTGGGCGCGGATGAGCTGGCGGGCGCCACGCCTGGCTGCACGGCCAGGGCATCGGTAAAGCTGCGCCCGTTCAGCGGCACCGCCTGCATCTGTTTCGCGTCCAGCGTGCCCCCGGTGGAGGTGTCACTCGTCGCCAGCGTTACGCTCGTCGCGTTCACCGCGACGGTTTGGCTCGTCGGCCCCACGCCCAGCGCCAGGGTGACGTCTACGGCCTGGGTTCCGAGGGTCACCGTCTGCTCGACCGGCGCGAATCCCGGCGCGCTGGCCGCCACCGCATACTCGCCCGGCATTAACCCGGCAAACCGGAAAATCCCTTCCTGATCCGCAATCGTTTGGGTGGTGCGCTTACATCCGGCGCGGGTCGCGGTCACCTGCGCGCCGGGAATCACTGCTCCCGACACATCCGTCACCGTTCCTGAAAGCGCCGTGGTCTGCTGGGCCGCGCTGGTCGCGGAGCTGGCAAGCAGCAGGCCGACCAACAGCACCCAGGCCGCCAGCCCGGTCTTAGGCGCGGCCCCGTCGTTCCGGCGCCCCCGCTGCACGGGGCGAAATTCGCCCGGGGATCCGCGTGTCTTTCTCAGACTGATCAAGCTCGCACTCACCGCATTCTCCACAATATACGACCCAACAGGTCCGATTTAAGCTCAGACGCGCGGTTCCCTCCTGTGATCCGCGTCACACCTGCTAATCCCTGTTTCCTGGGTTCACCAGCGCCCCGTACACCGCCGCATGGCTTTTGTACAGCAGCGTGTGATTATCGTGCCCCTGCATGCGCTGAATCATCCCCACAAACACCACGTCGTTCGTGGGATCGACCCAGAACCACGTCCCCGCCGCGCCGTCCCAGAAAAATGTTCCCTTCCCGTCCGGCAAACCTGCCGCCGGCGGATCGAAGATGACAGCGCAGTTGAACCCGTAGCCAAACCCGGGCCGCATCACGTGCTGCCCGATCCCGAACTGCCCGGTCAGCAACTCCATCGGCAGATGATTCGACGTCATCAGCCTGACGGTGGCCGGGGCGAGCACGCGTTTCCCATCGAGTTCGCCGCCATTGGCCAGCATCTGGGCGAAGCGGTAGTAGTCCTCCGCGGTCGAGACCAGGCCTCCGCCTCCGGAAGGCATCGTCGGCTGCATCGCGTAATCCATGGGTGAGCCCCCGCCAGCCTGCGTGGGCGTAAGATGCTCGTCCGCATCGGCGCGATAATTCGTCGCAAACCGTGCGCGCTTCTCCGCCGGAACGAAGAACCCCGCATCCTTCATCCCGAGCGGATCGAAAATATGCTCCCGCATGAAGTCCGGCAGCGTCTGGCCCGACAGCTTCTCGACGATGTATCCCTCAATGTCCATCGAGGCTGAGTACATCCACTCCTTGCCCGGCTGATAGTTCAGCGGCAGCTTCGCCATCCTGTCGACAAACTCCTGGAGGTTTGCCGACTGCATCGGCTTCACTTCCTGGTACAGCGCATCGACCGGCCCGTGCCCGCTGCCATACGAAAAGCCCGCCGAGTGCGACATCAGCTCCGCCATGGTCGGCGGGTGCGCGGGATCCGCCAGCACCATCCTGCCGTCCGCATTGAACCCGTCAAAGACCTTCAGATCTTTGAACTCCGGCACGTATTTCGCGATCGGGTCCCACGGGAGCCACTTCCCTTCTTCGTACAGGATCATCATGGCCACGCCGGTCACGGGCTTGGTCATGGAGTAGTCGCGGAAAATCGTATCCCTGGTCATCGGCGCGCCGGTCGCCAGGTCCTTCACGCCATAGGTCCGGTAGTCGACCACATGTCCGTGCCGCGCCAGGATCGTGATCGCCCCCGCCAGCTGTTTCTGGTCGATCTCTCCCTGGATCAGCTGGTGCAGATTTTCGAGGCGCTCGCTGCTGAAACCCTCGCTCTCCGGGGAAACCACGGCCATCATCCCTTCCGCCGGGGCCTTCGCCTCGGCTTTCATCTTCTTCTGCGCCGCAGCGCTGAATCCCGGCGCAGCCAAAGCCGTGGCGACCATCCCGGCAATCGCACAACTACGCAAACGCATCCAGTCATTCTTCACGAGCCGCTCCCGAATTTGCCCGATCCTTTATAGCAGGCCTGCGGTCAGGCGGCAGCGGCAATGCGTCGAGTCAGGAACGAAGGTCAACGCTCAGACGATCGATTTGAACCCGTTGCCCGCAGTTAATATAAGAGACGCAGAAAGGCCCCCCCTTTTCCCAATGCTGCCTGTGAGGCCCCATGAAACGAGCCATGAAGTGGACTGCGGTTGTAGCGCTTTGCTGTAGCAGTGCGATGTTTCCGGCTTGCTCTGCGCTGGCGCAGGCTCCTGCCCCGGATGCAGCTCTCATCGCTCGCCGCAACGCGATCGAAAGGGAGCTGGAGTCGGTTGCCACTATCGAGCGCAAGGTGATG
>JASHPM010000268.1 GCA_030038115.1 Acidobacteriaceae bacterium
TCCCGCGTGGGAAGAAAATACTGCAGGGTCTCGATGGTGAGGCTGATCGCGGCCCCGAGAAGCAACGCCGTCATCCGCGGCCTCGCAACTGTCGGCGACAGTGAAAACCAAAGAGCGAAGAAGAAGCCGAACGGGATGAATCCGGCAATATTGATGACACAATCGGACCAGTAACTGCGCGTCATCCAGCCATCCCAGCGGCTGCGAAATGGTTTCCACACCGGCTCAAGGAACGCCGGATCAAGAACGAAATAGCGCGGCCGGATCAAGAGAGAATTGGCGCCGGCACTCTGGTCGTGGACGACGCTGCCACTTCCTTCGTCGAACCGGTAAAGCGCGACCGGCAGTTCGCTGCCGCTCACCGCCGGCGTATACCCCCGCAGCCAGCGATTGGCATTTTCCCCGACCTGCGCCGGGGTCAGTTCAACGTTGTAGATCGCCAGCCCCATCACGTCGCCGTGCCAGCTGTCCTGGAGTGTGGAATTGCCGAGGACCAGCTTGCCGTTCAGGTTCGCGCGGGTGAGGCCAAAGTCGGATGAGACATTAACCGCGGTTCCGTCGACGAAAAGGGTTGTCCCTGCGTGACTGCCGGTGATGGTGAGGACGACGCTGCTGTCCCTTTCGAATACGCGGTCCGTCCTCCACCACTGGCGGACCAGCTCTCCGGAGCGATCGAATGCAGGCCGCTGCACGGCCAGGCCTGAATCGAACTGGCGCACCGCGAAGACATACTTCGGGTCCGGGTTGTCGTCCAGGGCCAGGATCGTGCCCGAGCCTGAAATCCTGCGGGGCCGCAGATAAATCTCAAGACTGCAGGGGCCAGGATTGGAATCGGCCGGAAAAGCTTTGGCGCTGACGACAATGCCACGCTGCCCGAAGCGAATACCGTTCCCGCTCTGGAGCCACTGCACGTCGTTCTTCGGCGCACGAAACGGCCAAAGTCCGGCAACAAGAATGATGCACAGAATGCAGACACAGATGGCGCCAACCACTGTACGCAGCCTGCCAGATCCCGCTTCACCGGCCATACCATTGAATTACCAAGGTTGATCTTACTGCTGGACGGCCGTGCCGGTGAGGTTTGCAGAGGACCCCGAAGCAATGCCGTTTCCATAGCAGGTGCTGGCGTTGAACGTGTACGGACCTCCCGCACCACCATCTGTCCCGTGCATCACGTTCAGGAAGCACGCCCGAGCAGGATTTCCGTAGCTGTGTCCGCCCGGACCGCTCCCTCCGGTGACATCAGGACCCGTTGCCGGAAAAGGCATGGAACCCCACCACGCGGGCCTGGAGGTGAGATAAAACGAGCTCGGCAGGGTCTGGGTAATGCCGGGTGCCCATGCGATGGTGCCGCCCATGTTGTTGTAGTTCCCGTGAATCAGATCGGTGGCGGAGGTTCCGGCCAGGTGACAGGGGCCCGACACGCCGTCGCATCCAGTTCCTGTGCCTTCATCACTGGCTTCACCGTAGCCGAAACTCCAGCCATAAGCATCAGCGTCGTAACTGCGTGCCGCCGGATACTCGACTGACACGACCTGCCTCATGATATGGGTGCCGTAGGTGATGAGCGATTGCATCTGCGCGCTGCCGACGACATTGCCCACGTAATTATTGAGGGTTGTAAGATACGACATATCCATGGCGCGAGCGGCCTGAAATCCGTAGACGGCTCCGGAGCAAGTCACTGTAACGCGGCCGCTCACTGGATCGCAGATATGATTGGTTCCGACGGTCCAGTTGCGAAAAGCCGTGGTCTGACTCGAGGAGCCCCACACCGAATCCGCATAGATCTGCGTGATCACGTTGCCTTCAAGCAGGTTGAACTGCGGAGCTGCTCCGTGGAAGCTGATACCGCCAATGACGAAGTCGGTTGAGTTGCTGTCGTACTCGCCCTCGGTGTAGTTGTAGCCGATGACGTTGCCGGCCGCGCCCCACTCTATCATGATGGCGACGTGGGTCCGTTCCACGATGTTGTTCTCGACCAGAGTAGCGCTAGTTTTGTAAGCGAGGTCGACGTCAGAGTCGTAGCTGCCGGGCTGGTGCAGATAGGCATTAGAGAAATAACTGTCGCGGATCTCATCGCGATAGCCCCAGTAATCTTCGAGCTGGTCGCCGTCGGCGTAGTTCCCTTCCACGCCCTTCACCCAGCAATACGCGCAGGATGACAGCCCAAAATTAGCTGCATAGCCCGTATTGTTGGCATAGACCTGGAGAGCTTCCACTCCGGCATGACTGGCTGACATGCTGAATGGAACCGCGTTGGGGGATTGCGTGTACGCGCCATACAATCCGGGCGCGATGGTGACAGTGTTGCCGCTGACAGACGTCACTTGAACGATTTGTCCGCGGGCAAGACTTCCCGTGCTGGTCCAGCCGTCGCACCAGGTGCAGGTTCCTTCACTGCCATTGGAGGTGACGAAGCTGGGATTGTTTGTTTCCGCGATCACCAGGTAGGAGCTGGTGGTAATCCCGCTGGTGCTGCTGAGCGTGATGCTGGTGGAGCCATTGGTGGCTCCGCCGGTGATATTGACCGGGTTATAGCTCGGGCCGCCCGAACCCAGTGCCACTACGTATCTGCCGCCGGTTCCGGTAGCGTTCAAAATGGTCTGGTTGGCGCCGGCGCCGCGCAGGGTGACGTTGGAGGGAACCTGGATAGTGCCGGTGATGTTGTAGGTGCCCGCCGCCAGGGATACCGTTTCGCCGGCGGGACAGGATGCGAGAGCTGCGTTGATCTGAGCGAGAGTTGCGGATGAAGTAAGGCTGGCGCAATTGGTCGTACGCGCCGGAATGCCCCCTACACCTGAATCTGACCAGTTAATCGCCTGCGTGGAGCTTAAAATAGAAGACCACGACTGCGCATGGATATTAAGCGAAAACAGAAACAACAGTACGGAAATTCCTGCAGTGCTGCGTTTCATATGTCCTCATCGGTCCTCTCCTTCCCTCAGCCCTGTTTTTTTTCTGCAAATCTTCGGGCCTCGCTCCGGAACTGTGTGGTGATAGACAAGCGATTAAGGCGAACCGCCGATGCCTTTGTCTGGTGACATGGAAGGCAGGTTAGCGGTCCGGAAGGGGACCCACAAGCACCAGGGCTACCATGCCCCCCGCATCACGCTTTTTTGGCCGATTCGACCGAATTAAACATCGAAGCATCCGGCTCGCGCTTCGAGAAGGCGCGTTCGTAAGCGGCCAGTAGGTTCTTCACTGAGAATTTCCATGCGAGCTCCATCTCGACGCGCCTGCGGCCGATCTCGCCCATTTTCCTGCGTTCCTCGGGATGTTCCAGCAGCCACAGAATCTTCGCCGCAAAGTCAGTCACCATGTCTTCCTTGCTGGCATAAAGGGAAGCGTCGCCGGCGCTGAAGCGGCCCTCCTTGAGATCGAACTGCACGATGGGTTTCTCCAGCGCCATGTACTCCATGATTTTGATCATGGTGGAAATGTCATTCATCTCGCATGGCTTGTCGGGATTCACGCAAACGTCAGCGGTGGAAAGGATGGCCAGCAGCCGCTCGTCGGAAATTCGGCCCGGGAAGTCGACGGTGTCCTCGAGATTCATGTCCTTCACCATTTGCCGCAGGCCGGGAAGACCGGGTCCGCCGCCGACGCAGGTGAAGTGGACGTCGTGGCGTCCCATATTGCGGAGGTAAAGGGCAACTTCGAGCAGGATGTCAAGTCCCTCCTGGACGCTCATGTTTCCGACATAGCCGACGAGGTAGGCTTTACCGTACTTCAGCGCCGGATCGGGAGGAACGGCCCGCATGCGATCCAGGTCGGGTCCGTTGCGGACGACAAAGACGTCTTCCGGAGCGAAGCCGCCGCGCGTGAGTGCCAGATTGCGGTAGCTGCCATTGGTCGCCATCACCACGTCGCTGCAGCGATAGGTCCATTTCTCCAGCAGAACCTGACTTTGGTAGAGCAGGCCCTTCTTCTCGTATTTCGAGAGGTAAAGCTCGGGGTTGGCATCGTGATGGTCGAAGATGTATTTCACGCCGAAGATCCTGAAGGGCAGGGCGACCAGGAAAATGTCGTCCGGGGGGTTGCATCCCTGAATGACGTTGAATCCTCTGCGCAGAAAGACCCAGGCAGCATAGAAAAACTCAAACAGCAGCGCGAAGAAAAACTCGATCAGGTACCCGGTCTTGCTGTTCCCTTCCCCAAACCTGGGGTGACGGTAGATGTGAATGCCATTGAGGAATTCGTAGCCCTTGCTGTGCTTCTTGTCCTTTGGACACAGGACGGTGACTTCGTATCCGTTCGCATGCAGAGAGCAGGCTTCTGCCCAGACGCGAGCGTCGAAGGGAACCGGAATGTTTTCGACAATGATGAGAACTTTTCGTTTCATGCGGTGGGCTCACTCAACTGGAGTCGCCGGTACAGCGCGGCAAGCGCACACATCATGGTGGCCTGCCCCCAGTGCAGGGTGGGCGTTTTGTTGACCACCCCGCGGGCATACCGGCGGTAGTAGAAGTAACCGGAGCGATCCTGCATATTCGCGATGGTCCAGCGAGTGACCTGGAGGGCCAGGGGAATGGCTTCCGGATCGCGGTCCGAGAAGAAGACGAGCGTATCGATGGCCTGCGAGCAGCACTGAATATCGAGCGGCAGCGTTTTGTGGTTGTAGTAGCGGGGCGTGCCGTCTTCCAGGAAGAAGGTTTGTTTCCAGTATTCGTAGCCACGCTCCAGATTGCGATCGAACTGATGGTCGCCGGTATTCTCCACGTAGTGTTTATAGCAGTCGAGCACGTAAGCCGTGTGAAAATTGTCAACCCAGCGCAATTTGGCCGCTTCTCCGTAATACCAGAACCCATCAGGCCGCTGATACTGCGCGGTGTACCGCAGCGCCTGCTCAGCCGAGGCCCGGCAGGCTTCGTTGCCGGTGTGGAAATACACCCGAGCCAGCAGGCTTCCGCCCAGCGAATTCGCATTATGAACGCGCTCGTCCTGGACAGGGATGTAACTGATGCACGCGCCCAGGCCGTCGGGGGATTGTTTCAGATCGCGGAGGATGTGCTGGCATGCGCTGACGGTGATGTCGAGATACTGTTCATTACGGAAATGATCGAAGGCGTCAAGAAAAGCATGGCCGATCAGGGAAGTCCAGACGACTGTCGGCGTTCCTTTGGGAAGATAAAAGCCCCTGGAAACATAGTCGAAGTGATTGCCCCAGGCGGCTCCTGAATAGCCGGGCGACTGGTGATCGATGAGCCATTGCAGGGCAAACTCGGCCTTCTCGGCCCAGATGGAATCCCCGGTGGTTTGATGCAGGCGGATGAAGCCGCGCGCCAGGAAGCCCATACCTTTACTGGAGTGCGCGCGAGGAATACCGAGGATAGGGCGCAGGTTGAGAGGGAATCGGCGCACGCCCTGCAGGAGCACTGTTTGCAGCAGCCTGGTCTCAAAGGTGAGCGGTCGCACCCATGAGCTCAGGCCATCGAAGGTATCGTAGCCGCGGTAGTCGTGGGCCTCGAGCCAGTTGAAGAGCCTCTGAATGGCCGCAAACACTTCGACCTGTGCGGCTGTGTTCGCGCTCTGAATTGCCGGCTCACTACCAGCCGATGTGGCTATCGTTGCCAATTTCCCGCTCCCTTAATCACTGAACCGATCGACGAACTGGGCCAGGCCTCAAAGATAATCAGAACCTTTCCTGTCCTGGCGGCGACGTTCACAACATCGCGAGTGTTACCGCTGGAATCGCTGCTGCAGAGTCCTGGCAGCCCCCAACAGGGACGCATTCCTGCTCACGTAATTGTCTCGTATCTCGGAAAGCCTTCTTCGCACGAAAGCTCGAACGGTATGCCGCACGCCGAATCGCGCGGCAGCCACGTCAGGCTTGCGATAAACGACCGAAAAGCTCTCCGCACTTCCAGGATCCAGATTTGCGGAAACGCGGATTCCGGTGTGATCTACCCCGAAACTATCGTACGGAGTTCCATTCCGAAGCAGGTTTTCGACCGACTGTGATTCGCCGGATTGGTTCCATTCGATCAGAAGACGCTCACCAGACGCTGAGTTGTTCGCAACCCGTGCTGTGCGTGAATACGCCCGGATGCGATAAGTGCCATCGGAATCGCGCCGGCGAAGAATGGAGTTGCTGACCGCCGTGCCGACACCGGACCAGCGTATTTCCGGAGCGACTGCATTAATCCGCGCGACTGCATCGATCAGACACTGCGGATTCTGAAAAACGTTGTGGTGCTCAACAATCAGAACCGGCCTTCCGAAGAACAGGTTGAAGGCAATGCCGGCGCTCGGCGTGTGCAGGCTGTCTTTGCGAAGGAACAGCGGGAAACCCGCATAACGCAGCACAGCAGGCTGAGAAAGGTCACCTATGGTGAGCCTCACGTCCTGGTGCATGGGATGAGTCACTGTGTTCACGGCCGCATCGAAGTTTCGCGCTTTCAGGACGGCCATGGCCTCGACTGAAAATTTTCCCTGCGGGAATACCATCACGCGGTCGCATGCAAGCCCTGTTGCAGCACTGTGCATGCTAATCCTGTGTTCCGCGGCCTGCAGCATCGCGCTGAGCAGGACCGGATCGGTGGCGGCAAATTCGGCACCAGTGTGGTCGTTGCCATGAAAACAAAGCGCGAAGCGCCCCGCATTTCCCCGAAACATCTTCGTGATGTGCGATGAACTCCGTCGAAAGTTGTACGGGATAAACGCAATGGTCGTTTGAAAATTATGCTGCTTCATAAGTTGAAGCAGAGACTCAAAATTCAGGAAGCCGTAATTCAGCCGCAGAAGCGGGTCGTCGACGATGACTGAAGCATGTTGTCCGCCGGGGCGCCAGCATTCCTCACCAAAGATATGGCGGAGGGCCATGGCATGAGGCAGCAATCGCGAAAAATACTCTGTGAGCCATGGATCCGCAACTTCCTGATCCAGGTCAGCAACATCTTCGCTGCCCACAAACAGAATCTCGGACTTCTCACGCTTCAGCGCGGCCATGTGAGCATAGCCGCCCAGAGAAATCAGTGTTCGGGCAGGCGATCCATCGTTGCCGATGAAAACCCGGTCATTCGCCGGATTTGCGGGACCAAATGAAAGTCCTGCGAAGGCCTCGCAGACTTCCCGGCAATCTGGAGCCACGTCGTAGGACAGTCCCGATTGCTGAATCCCCTGCACTGCCCGCAAATGGCCGCCGGAAAGCGCCGCCACGAGATTGGTGTGAAAGGACTCCGGGCGAGTGGCATGAACCAGCAAACCGGGGCAGTGGTTCGACAGGAAGGAAACCAGCTCAGCCGGCGGGCTGTCTTCTCCTACCCATCCCTTCATCACGCTCGGGTTGACCACCAGGCATGACGGCTGATTCGGAATGGCCGCCGCCAGGTAACCGGCGTACGACCCCGCCGGCTTTTCCAGCGCCAGAGGTTCACAGGTGATTCCGAGAAATTCCGCCAGACGGATGAGCCTGACGTCTTCAGCCCGGAGGTTCCCGATGTATGGAACGATGAGTTTCACAATTCAGTTTTGGTCGTCAGAGCGCTCTCTGGATTCCCTTCGTTCTGTTGCGCGCGCTTCGACGAGCGAGAAGAGACGGGTCGCAGGCTGCGGGTAAACTCTTTCAGCGTCGTCTTAGGTCCGAGCGGGATTCCGCATTTCGCCACCGGAACCGCCGGATTTCCCTGAACCATGACCCCGGGAGGTACCGAGCGCGTCACCACGCTGCCGGCCGCCACAACGGCGCCCCGCCCAATCACCACATTCGGCAGGATGAGAGCGCCCGCGCCTACGAAGGCGTCTCGCTCGACCCTGACGCCCGTCGATTCGCGAAAGTGGGCGAGCACTGTAACTCGCATGCTGAGTGCACAACCGTCTTCGAGCGTGATGAGAAAAGGACGCGATGTGTCCAGCACGACATCGTAGCCAATCCAGACATTTTTCCCGATCTTCACGCCGCGCGCGCGGTGCAGCACGACGCGAATCGACTGAGCGCCCGGTAACATCCTGGCCATCTGTTGCAGGATCCGGTTCGCAAGGCCGCGCAGCGGAAATTCTTTCATAACGGCATGCTCACCTCTGCGCAGAGCTCATCCGGTCAAGATAAGTCCGAAAGGCGTCAAAGGAATTCAGTTGCGGAAGGACATCCGGATCAATCTCCAGATTGAATTCCTCCTCAATAACAGCAGCCAGGGTAACCGTGGACAGGGAATCCCAGATTCCCATCGATTCTGAGTTGGTCTGGCGGATCTCCTCCGGGGTGAGCCCCGGAAATACGGACGCAAAACACCGGATCAGACGATCCTCCTGCTCAGGCACGAACGGTCACCTCAACGCGATGGAACAACGCGGGACTTCGGGCAAAGAACTCATCTCGCTTCAGGCTCACCCCCGACGCCGGCGGCGCCTC
Source organism: Acidobacteriaceae bacterium (assembly GCA_030038115.1). Classification (GTDB taxonomy): domain Bacteria; phylum Acidobacteriota; class Terriglobia; order Terriglobales; family Acidobacteriaceae; genus Palsa-343. The sequence goes on from JASHPM010000268.1 coordinate 8,354, forward strand.
GAGCAGTTCCGTCAGAAACTCCTGCATGGGGCCGTTGCGAGCCGTCGCCTGATAGTCGAAGTTAATTTCATCGGCCCCCAGATTCTCAAAAAGGTACTTCAGGCACTGGTATTCGATACGACGGGAGAATGCTCTGCAACTCATAACCCAGGTGTGCAGCTGTGCGTTCCTGCCGTGCATCTTCCCGGCCACGACGGCGATCGTTCCCAGTGGTCCGTACTTGTCCCGATAGGACGCAGTAAGCATGAAACTGGCGGGATCGCGGAAAAAGTTCCTCCATTCGGACTCGGTAAACCTCTTACCGTTCAGATTGAACTGATTCGTCTTGTTGACCAACTCAAAGGCTCTTGCGTCGTCGGTCGACTGGCCGTAGTCAAGAGTAATACAAGCTTCGGCGGATTTCAGAAATTCATCCGAGTTGCTCTCTACTGCTCCGCCTTCGTTCCGCCATGCGCCCGCATCGCGAATGCTTTGGAGCCGCAGCGCATCTTCCTTCGTCACCAGGGGCTTGCCAAACGCATCCCGGAGATCCCTCAGGAATTTCCAAATGCCATGGTAGTCACCCTTCGGGAAAAGCCGGCATTCCATTTCCGGGAAAGCCGCCTTGACTTCAGCAACCTCCATGGGATTGTCGTCGACAAAGACGACCGCATCGGCGCCGATGTTCCAGATACCGAGGATGCGCCGCAATGATTCAGACTTCCGAGACCAGTGGATTTCCAGGGGAAAGATATCGTTTTTCGACAAGAGAAGATCTTTTCGCTCGAAGGCTCGTTCGACAAGCGCCGCATCGTTCCTGCTCGCAACCGCAACTAAAACGCCGGCGCCGGCCAAAGAAGACAGGAATTGCTGGTACAGTCCATGCAGATGGGTGTGATGGTCCAGGTCCCAGGAAATTCCGTCGATACCATCATCTCCAACAATTCCGGCCCACAGAGTGTCATCCAGATCCGTAATCAGGCCCTTCGGAGCAGGGCGATTTTGAATTAATTCGGCGAGCACTGCTCCCACGGTGGAGGCATGGCCGAGAGTGTAAGGGAGTCCGGTAGTCAAATCAGCTTTCACATCGTAGCGATCGGCAGGAGCGGACATCTCCGCCAGCAGTTGCGGGTTTGCGACGCGAACGCCGGGGACCTGAGACAGATACTCCGCAGCTGAAGAGACGATCCGATGGAGTTGGGATTCGAGAGCGCCCGCCTGGATTGGCCGCGTCGGGAACATGGGCGGGAGCGGGAGCGTCGGCATGCAAACGACGGCCGGGACCTGCTGGGATACCCCAGTGATGGCTCGTTGCATGCGCATTCCGGACTTTCCTGCGGATTCCACGATATCGGCCAGGTCTGCCGGTCGCCAGCCACCGAGAGTGCGAATCCCGAGGCGCGGGTCCAGATCGCTCCACTCCATCAGTACTGCGACAGCATCGATCTCGGACGGATTCAGACGTTCGATGTTTCCCATCAGATCGCCGAAACGGCCGGTTTTGATTTCAAGCCTTACTTCCGGATGCAATTCGCGGAAATGTGCCGCCAAAAAGGTCTGCAGATGCAGCGGCGTGAAACCGCAGGCCAGAAACACCTTCGTACCTGGCGCCGCATCGGCCACCGGGCGTTTCACAATCTCCAAAGCTTCAATGAGTTTCATGTGTCGAGCCGGCCTCATGCGCCATCGCAAAGCGCGTTGTACAAGCCGGCGAGCGCGCAAAACATGGTCGCCTGCCCCCAGTGCAGCGTGGGGGTCTTGTTCACAATCCAGGGTGAATACCTGCGGTAGTAGAAATATCCGCTGCGATCCTGCATGTGCTCAATCGTCCAGTGGGCCACCTTTAACGCCAGCGGCAGACTCTCGGCATCCCGGTCACGGAAGAACACCAGTGTGTCGATCGCCTGGGAGGAGCACTGGATGTCCAGAGGCAGAGTTTTGTGATTGTAGTATCGTGGCGTTCCATCCGGCAGGAAGAACGTTCCCTTCCAGTAGCGATAGCCATTCATTAGTTCCCGATCAAAACGGGTGTCTCCCGTACTCTCACAGTAGTGCTTGAAGCAGTCCAATACGTATGCGGTATGAAAGTTGTCAATCCAGCGCAGGTTAGCGGCTTCCCCGTAGTGCCAGGACGAATCCTCCCTCTGATACTTCGCTGTATATCGGATCGCTTTTTCGGCCAGCGCGCGGTACGATATGTTCCCCGTATGAAAGTAGGTGCGAGCCAGCAGACTGGCTCCCAGCACATTGGCATTGTGAACCTGGTGGGTGGAAGTTGGGAAGTAATTGATGCACGCAGCGTCCCCTTCCTGATATACGCCTAAATCGCGGATGATATGCTCACACGAACTAACTGCTGTTTCCAGGAAGCTTTCCCTTCGGAAATGTTCCCAGGCGTCAAGAAAGGCGTGTCCGATAAGCGAGGTCCATACCACCGATGGCGAATCCCTTTTTTCAAACACGCTCCGCGACTGATAATCAAAATGATTGCCCCAGCACGCTCCTGCATAACCCGCCGATTGATGGTCGATCAGCCACTGGAGGGTTGAGTCGGCCTTATCCGCCCATTCGTGCTCGCCAGTAGCCCGGTGAAGGCGAATGAACCCGCGGGCGAGAAACCCCATTCCTTTCGTCGAGCGACTCTTCTTCACTCCCAGCAGAGGCCGCAGGTTGAGGGGGAATCGCCGCACTCCCTGCTGCAGGACGATGCGCAGCAAGCCGGTTTCGAACGTCAGGGGGCGTACGAAACGGGCGTTCAGGCCGTCGAACGGGTCGTAGCCCTGATAATCATTCGCCTCCAGCCAGTCCGAGAGGCGAAGCAGGGACTCGCGAATCCGGGACTGGTCCTGCTGGCGGCCATCCTGAACGCCGAACGGCTCACCAGCAGATGCCACTATAGTTGCCATTCCCGCTCCTTTGATCGCTGATGCGGACCAGATCGACGAGCTGCTGATCGGGGCGAAGCCGTTTCGGGACTTCCTTGAAATCGGGATCCTTGTTGCCGATGACGACGGTTTCGGCATGCCGCAGAACCGAATCCATATCCTGCTCCATGAGCCGCGAGATATGCGGAATCCGGTTCAGGATGAAATCCCGATTGGCGCCGACCAGGCTGGCGACGTTCACATTCTTGTCGTAGATGCGCAGGTCGAACCCCTTGCCCAGAAGCCGCTCGATCAGCTCGATCACCGGGCTTTCGCGCAGATCGTCCGTACCGGCCTTGAAGCTGAAACCGAGAATGCCCACGCGCTTGTGGCCGTTGTTGAGCACCAGCTGCAATCCGTGCCGGACCTGGATTTCATTGCTGGGCAAAATCGAGGAGAGAATCGGCAGTTCCAGGTCGTGGGACTTAGCCTGATAGGTGAGCGCGCGCAGGTCCTTGGGCAGGCACGAACCGCCGAATGCGAAGCCTGGCTGCAAATAGGTCGGCGAGATGTTGAGCTTCGTGTCCTGGACGAAGATTCTCATCACCTCGTGCGAATCCACGCCCATGGACTTGGCAAGATTGCCGATCTCGTTGGCGAAACCGATCTTCAAAGCATGCCAGCAATTGTCGACGTACTTCACCATCTCGGCGGTCTCGAGGCTGGTTCGGATGAGGGGCGCATCGAGCTTTGCATAGAGCGCCGCGAGCACCTCGCCGCTGCAGCGGTTCAGCTCGCCAATGACGGTCTTGGGAGGTCCATAGAAGTCCCTGACGGCCGAGCCCTCACGCAGAAATTCGGGATTGTTGCACAAGCCGAAATCCGTGCCGGCTTTTTTCCCGGAGAACTCCTCGAGGATGGGGATGACGACATTGCGCATCGTTCCCGGCAGAATGGTGCTGCGAATGACGACCGTATGGTGCGCGTTTTTGACCTTCAGCGCCGCGCCGATCTGTTCGCAGGTGCGGCGGATGTGGGACAGATCGAGGTTGCCATTCAGCTGGCTGGGCGTGCCGACACAGACAAACGACAGGTCGGTTTCCCGAATCGCCGCCACCGGATCCGTAGTGGCGCGCAGACGGCCCAGCTTCGCGTTCTCGGCGATGATCTCGCCGATCTGCGGCTCGATGATGGGGGTGTGGCCCTGGTTGATGAAATCGACTTTGATCTGAACTGGATCGACCCCGACGACTTCATGGCCGTCGTGCGCGAGACATCCGGCGGATACGGCGCCGACGTAGCCCAGTCCAAAAACACTGATCTTCACGATGTTCTCCTTCCCACGGGGGGAATACGGCACGATGGGCGGTTTGAAACCGGATTGACTGCAGGTGACGGTGGCGAGTTGCAGAGCGCTGCGGAATCCGCGGAGGAACGCGGCCTTGCAGGCATACAAAAGAACGGACGGAAGACCGTTCCCGGGAACGGTCTCAGAACTCTCCTTTATAGGTAGTGACCAGCGACGGGTACGGCTCCGGCTCCAGGCTGGCCAACTCGACGGGAACGGCTGCCGGCTTCCGCTTCGGACGGCGCGGAGGAATGGCGATAATCGCCAGCAGAAAGCCCAGCCACACGGGCGACATCATGCGAAATCCCGCCTCGGTGAGACTGTAAATCAGGGCGGTCACAAAGAATCCGATCTTCACGGCTCCGATGGTGATACTGCGATGCCACGCCTGCATCACATGGCGATAGCCCACCACGATCAGGGTGCCGAGCATGGCGACGCCCACCCATCCCAGGTTGCAGTAGACCTCGAGATAACCGTCATGGGCCTCCTCAATTCCCTTCACCACTTTCCACATGGTGAGGAGGCGGTCGCCCATCCAGAAGCTCTCAAATCCCGCGCCGAACCACGGGAACGGCCTGCTCAGCACAATGACTTCCGACCAGATCGCGGTGCGCCCGGTCAGGGTGGAGTTTCTGCCGAGTTCCTTTACCATGCCGCCGGAGCTGTCGAAGAACAGGGCGACAATGGCGACGCCAATCGCGCCGGCAACGGTAAGATGCAGGACCCAGGAGTGGCGCACAACCCAGGACTGGCTGGCCACGATCATGACTGTGCCCGCCAGAATCAGGCAGGAAAACGAGGTCATGGAATCGGCGGTGATGAGCAGGTACACGGACATGGCAAGGATGATCACTTCCGCAGCCATGTGCTGCCAGCGCCGCTTGCCCTGGAGTTCGTACCAACTGCGGATGAAACACCACAAGGTCGACAGAGCGCCGACCAGCACGGTCATGCCCAGCAGGTTCTTAAACGTCGTGACCCCCGTGTACATCGGCTCCCAGGTCCACGGATTGTAGGTGCGCCCCCACTGCGGGTAGTACTTATCGAGGAGGATGGACGCGGGAATCAGGACATAGGCGGCGCGACAGAGAAATCGCTTGATCGAGGCCAGCGGGTCCGCATCCGTGAGCACAATCACGATCATGATCACGTCGCCGACAGATTTGATCCACCGTTTGAGGGCGACGAAGCCATCGTCGGCCCACATGGTGCTGATCAGGCAGTATGCGACGAACAGCAGGATGAAGGAATTTTGTTTGGCAAAGTTGATGACCTGCCGGCCCCGGGTGCAGAGTACTACCACGCCGGCGGCGATGACCGCACCGTACACGGCCGCGTCCATGGGGCTGCCATCCGCGACCGTCTCGGTTGCCGGGGTCCCGGTCTGGAACCACGCGGAAACGGGCCGCGAGCCGTTGATCAGCAGCCAGACGATGGGAACCCAGAGAGCTCCGGAGGTGCGGGCACCTTCGTCGCGATCCAGATAAAAGATCACGCCGATCACACCCGCGTATACAACAGCAGCCAGCAGTGGGCTCATGGCGCATCAATAAACAAGCGGTGGAGATGCTCAACGGTCAGAAGTTTGTGAATCGCTGTCGTGTGGTTGCGGTCGCCTTTAAGGTGCCCTCTAACAATTTGCTCCAGCGTTTTCTTTTCGATATACGGACGCGACAATGTGCGCGAGTCCAGCAGCATCTCGCGCACATAATTGGCCAGCGCATCCCGGTACCAGACGCGGAAGTGATAGAACTTGTGCCGGCCGAGGAACAGCCGCTCCAGGTGCAGAGCTGAAAACGCGTGATCGGCGCGGGCGACCCACTGCGGCATGCCGTAATCGTACGCGTACTCCGCTTTGAAGGTGAACTCCTGATACTCGTGCCGCAGGGCCCCGATCAGTCCGGAGTTTGCAGTCAGACCGCGGTCGGTGGGGATTTTCGAGAGGGCCGGATTGCCGTCCTCGATGAGGCGCAGCGAGATATCGTTGCTGCTAAGCGTGCTCGCCGGAGCGCGAAAGACGGTTCGTACCAAATCGTTGTCGATATAAGGAGAGCGCACAGCGAGTTGGGTCTCTTCGAGCGCCAGAAGCCCGTAATGGTGCCACGGCGCCTGGCGGAATACCGAGAACGAGAGCGGATGCACGTCGATCAGGCTGGCATAGGTCTGCCTGGCCTGAGCGATATAGGTCATGAATCCGGCCGTGAACAATCCTTGTGGCGGTTCCGCGGGCTTAAAGGCCCGAATGCTGCGAAGAACCTCGCCCCCATAGTTACCGGTCATGCGAACCGGGGCGATCTGTCGCGCGATTTCGTTGATGTAGAGATCGGGCGAGTGCATCACATCGACGCAGCCGTCGGTGAGAAAGACGGTGCGCTCGGAGTAGTGCCCGAACTTCGACAGAAAGTCGTCGCCGACGCGGATAGTATGATGCGGCTGTCCGCAAACGCGGGCGACCTTGCGCGCGATGGAGACGTCCTGGCAGTCGCGGAAGGGACCGCCGAACGAGAAGCATGGAACGGACTCCGCCGGAGCCCGGAGCCACGCCATGATCATGCGCGAATCGAGGCCGCCGGTGAGAGAAACGCCGACCGGCTGATTTCCGCCGAAATACCTGCCTATGTTGCGCGAGAAGATCGCGCGTAGTTGCTGGTAATACTCTTCGAGATCGAGCGGCTCCTGCCCCTCCCACTCCCGAGCATCAAAGTAGCGGCCCTTACCCTCGACGGCTCCTTTTCTGAAGGTCCATGCCGACGCCGGCGGGAGCACGCCGATGTGCCTGAAGACGGTCCGATTCTCGAGAACGCACCCGTTTGAGACCAGCTCGCCCAACCCGCGGGGATCAATCGCGCGCAGCTCAGGACGAACAGCCAGGATCGCCTTGGCTTCCGGGGCGAAGTAGAAGGCGTCCGCGGCTTCGTGATAGTAGAGCCGGTGCAGGCCATACCGGTCGTTGAGTAGCAGAGCGGCTCCGGCCGTCTTATCCACCAGCAATCCCTGGAATCTGCCGTTCAGGGATGCGGGGAAGGTTTCGACCTTCTCCGCGCGTTCGATCAGGTAGGAGACCTGCTGGGCGGCGGCACCGTGGCCATTGTTCTCGAAAAACGGCGTTGTGGCGGGACCGGAAAACTCTTCTCCCGACAGGAAGAGCACCTTATCGCCGCGATGATTCCCGATGGGACGCCCGCCGGGAAAGGCATTTTTCTTCCCGATCCAGCCGACGTAAATGCCGGAAACCTCATCGATCCAGGTACCGGTTTCGTAGAACGGCTCATGGTGGAGCGCGCCCACCATCCGTTGCAGTTGCGGCTCGGCGCGCTCACGCCCAATCTTTGTAATCAGACCAACAATGCCCGGCATTCCCTGACCTGTCTAACTCTTCGATCTGTGCTTCCTGTGTTGTGGCTCTATGTGCTTTCCGGAGCGGATTGCATGTTACGTCCCAGCCACGATTTCCGGATTTCGCGCAACCTCAGGATCATCCATTCAGGAATGTGCTCGGCGAGCTTCTTATGCAGCCCCAGTTTGAGCGCAACCGAGCCAAGCGGCGACAGCGGAACATAATAACGGGGCAACTCGACGCGCTGAAAGGCGTTGCGCTCCTTGAAGTCGCTCAGCGAATCGCTGGTCCTCTTGCCGTAGGCAAAATTCGAATAAACCAGGTACGGCGTCTTCCTCTGAGCGCAGACGCGAACCGCGTGCGCAACCAGCGCGTTGGTGGGAGCCTTATCGCGCTGTTCGACCAGGGAAACGATATTCAGCAATCCCGCCTGAGAGCCGTCATAGTCCCAAATCAGCTTGATAAATCCGATCAGCCTGTCACCGAGGTAAGCGCCGAGAAAGATGCTGCGATCCAGGTAGGTCGCTTCTTCCCTGTAAACCGTCTCCAGGTCCTTGCCGAAATGGGGAAATTTCCTTCCCTGCCGAATCGGCGTCTCGTTGTAAATCTCCCGGATTCCGCGCACCAGCTCATCGCTGAACGGCACTTCGCGGATGGCTACACCCTTTTTCTCGGCCTGCTTGGCCTTGTTGCGCGCCTTAAAGCCGAGCTGCTGGTTCCACCAGTGATCGAAGGTCGATATCGGCAGAACCGCCAGGTTATCCCATTCCATGGGATAGCTGTACTTCGGGGTAGTTTGGGAAACTTTCTGGATGAAAGTAAACAGATCGACGCGGCTTTTCGATTTCCGAAGCGCAGCAGCGATCGCCGCCGGATCATCCGTGAAAAGGAATTTCTCCCCATCAAGACGCGCAATCTTCACCAGAGAACCGCGAATTTGTACCTTGGTACCGCTTACTTCCATCATGGCTGAGCTACCCTGCAGGCTGCCTCGCGCGGCAGCCGGTACAAAAGGAATTTGGCGGAGAGGGAAGGGATTCGAACCCCCGGGTGGTTGCCCACCGCGGCCGATCGACTGGCCGTTGCCTTACCGACGGCGACCTCTCCGTATGGATGACTTTTTTTTGAGCCTTGGGGCCAGCCGGCTGGATTAGCTCGGCGTATCGAGCACATACTCCTCGCGGACCGGATTAATTCCGACCAGAATGAGCAGCTTGCCGGCGTGATCGCAAATCCTGACCAGAAGCGTCATGAAGTACTGCTGGCCCGCGACGAAGGCGAACGGCAACGCCAGCGTGTAGAGCGGAATCGCGATCAGCGACTTTATTACGCTGACCACATTGGTGTGTAGTCCCGCGGTTGCCCCTCGCAGCAGCGCTTTGCGCAGCAGATACTTCCTGTTCCAGCGCGCCGGAGGAACGGTCTCAAACGCCTCCGCTTCGGCACACCAGATAAATTTGCGCCCCTCGGCGATCTTTCTGCGAAAGAAATCCTGATCCTCTCCAGCGCGGAACTCAGGCCGGAACGGCGCGGGATCGCCCAGCACCAGCTCGCGCTTCAGCAGCACGTTGCCGGTGCGCGCTTCCAGCCATTCGACGCGCATCCCGGTGGGGTTTACGCGCCGCACATAGAAATTGCTCTTTTCGAGCCACCGCGGCGGAGTCTGGTCGAAGTGCCGCAGCACCGGCCCCAGAACCCCATCGACCTTGTGCTCCCTGCACGTCCTGAACAGGGTCAGGAGCCAGTCCTTGCGGGGAAACTCGTCGTCGTCGATGAAGGCCAGGAATTCCCCGTCCGCATTTTCAATGACTTTGTTGCGAGCCAGCGCGATGTTCTGTCTGGGCTCCATGCAGTACCTGATCGCCAGGCCGAACTCCGAGCGTGCCGCCTCCACAACAGCTTCCGCCGATCGCGCCTCGTCGTTGTCCGCGATCACCGCCGAATAGGTGAAGAGCCCGCCTGTCTCCTGCCGGCTCAGCTCATGGAGCAAACGCCGCAGCAGCACCGGCCGCTTATACGTGCAGACGCATACCGAGATGTGGTCCACCTGCGTTCCCCGCGCCGGCTTCTCTGCTTCGGCGATTGCCGTGGTCTGCGCCGATGCGCTCATAAAGAGTAGCCTCGCGCAATCTTAACCTGCCCGACGCGGCGGATCAGCTCGCCGCCCGTCAGAAATGCATATTCATCCGCGTTCACCGGGTGTGTCTCCACTTCAACACTCCACCGAGTTGCCAGATCGAAGATTCTTTCGAGCCTGCCCGGCGTATCCATGGGCGGGAGAGAAAAGAAGAAATCCGTCACACGGTGGCGCTTCGCCAGACGTCGATCGCGCCAATGGCGATAGAACCGGTTAATGGCGCCCTTTTCTCCCTGCGTAAACGAAAAGTTCCTCCGTACGATGGTGCCTGGGGGCAGCAGCTCCTGAACCTGGACGTTGGCGCACAAATGCATGTGATGGTGGCCGTCAACACGACTCGGCGGCCTGCGATAGAGCCGCTCGTACTCGTCCAGCTGCGCTTTCACGACATACTCAAATGAGCCGGCAAGTCCCGGATGATAAATCGCGGGACACAAACGCGAAGCCCGCAGAAAACAAGTTACCTTTTGCTGCTGCTCTTTAAGTCGCGGGTTACAACCTAATCCTGAGAAAGCAGTGGTGAGGTTCAGATGCAAACCTGCGTCTACGCCGTGTTGGTTTGCAAGTTCTGCGGCCCGCTCCGAATCCTCCATGAAGACCATGGCACTGACGGACGAGACAACGCCCTGCAGCAGGCATTCGAGGGTACGCTCAGTTACCTCCCGATCCCGCCCCCAGTCATCCGCATTGATAATCACGACCGCATTCCCGGTATTAGCTTCGCCGCCCACCGTGGAATGCAACATCACGTCGTAAGCCAGCGACTGCATTACACGCTTTCCGAATGCTGCATCGGTTCCGATCCCTTTTCGCGCACAACCGCCGGCCGGGAATCCTTCTTACCGGACCTGCGGAAGAACTTCCCCAGGCGGTGCATCTGCTCGCCGCGGTGAAATGCAATGAATTCCGCCGATACCGGTCTCTCTTTGCGTCCCACCCAGGCCCAGAGATAACCTGCGCCCAGAGCAAGCCCTCCCACCACGATGGGTTTTCGGCTCATTTGATACAGGCTTCGAAATGCCTCCCAAAGTGGATGATTGCCGATGGCATAGTCTTTGGCGCCGAGCCTGAGCCTCGCCCCTACCGGTCCGCGTTGCGCTGTTCCCACACCCCGATGGTGCAGGCAGGTCATCTCGGGGAACGTCCGGGTCTTCCAGCCCTTCATGCGTGCGGAGATCACAGCGATGTGATCGATGCCGCCGCCCTTGACCGGGACATAGCCGCCGATGGCCTGAAAACATTCGCGGCGGAAGACCTGACAGGCTCCCGAGACGTGCTCGATACTCACAAACCGATAATCGTAGACCTCGCCCGATAGTTCCCGGAAAGGTGTTCCAACTAATCCAAGCGCAGGATCCGCCGCCAGTTTTCCGAGGAGAAATTCGAAGTAGTTCTCCTCGAAGGTAATGTCCGCGTCCAGGCTGCCCATAACTTCATAGGTAAGATTCTGGACACGCGCCAGGCCAGCGCGGAATGCGCCCACCTTGCCGGCAAAGTTGCGCTCCTGCCGTTCCGGCATGCACAGTAACTCTATCCAGTCGTGCTGCGCGGCGTATCGCCGGACGATGTCGTCGGTGCCATCGGTGGAGCCATCGCTGACGATCACCCACCGCAGCGGGAGTACGGTTTGCGCAACCACCGACTTGATGGTCAGTTCGATCGATCGCGCCTCGTTGCGCGCCGGACTTATGAGTACGTAGACAGGGAGCTTCGACACGAGTGAGCCTCACTCAGTATCCAATACGCAGGATTTGGTGGATGGGGACTGATTCAGGAGCACAAAGCAGGAGATCGCCACGTGGCCGGGCAAACGATTGAGTCAGGACCGCCGGTTTCTAAGATACAACCACTCTCTCGGAACCTTCGCGGCTGCTGCCGGTGGTCTTCGACGTGAAGGCATAGATCTCGTCAGCCACCCGAGCCTGCTGGTCTGCCCTGAGTTGCGGGAACATCGGCAAGGAAACGATTCTTCCCGCAACGCGCGTGGCCACGGGGAAGTCCAGCGAGCTGTGGTTCATGTGCGCGTAGGCCTTCTGCAGATGCAGAGGGACTGGATAGTGAATGCCGGTGCCGATGCCTGCTTCCTTCAGGTGCCTGATCATGCCGTCGCGATCATCGGTGCTGATGACATACAGGTGATAGATGGCGCGGGACCACGAAGGCTCGTAAGGGCAAGTCACGGCGTCGTTCCCGGCCAGGAGACGATCGTATTCGGCGGCGCGGTCACGGCGCTGTGCGTTCCAGGCAGCCAGATGTGACAGCTTCACGTGGAGCAGCCCGGCCTGGATGGCATCGAGCCGGCCGTTGTAGCCCTCGATGTCGTGGTAGTACTTCTTTGCCTGGCCGTGGTCGCGCAGCATCCTGATCCTTGCGGCGATGGCTGCATCGTTCGTCGTCGCGGCGCCTGCTTCGCCACAGGCCCCCAGATTCTTTCCGGGATAGAAGCTGAAGGCGGCGGCGCGGCCCATGGTTCCGGCCTTCATCCAGCGGTTCAGCTTGCCGGAAAAATATTCTGCGCCATGCGCCTGACATGCATCCTCGATCACCGTCAGACCATACTGGTTTGCCAGCCGCAGGATCGAATCCATGTCGGCCATCTGGCCGTAGAGGTGCACAGGCACAATTGCCGTCACCGGCCGCCGGCTTCGCTTGCTGACGCGCCGACCCGATCCATCCCCCGTGCAGCCCTCCTCCAGATACTCCCGCAGCCGCTCCACCGACATGTTGTACGTGTTCTCGTCGACGTCGACAAACTCCGGAATAGCTCCCGCCTGGGAGATCGCTTCTGTCGTGGCAATGAAAGTATGAGGCACCGTAACCACCACGTCACCCGGCTGGATCCCGCACGCCATGATCGCGAACCGCAGCGCGTCGGTTCCGCTGTTCAAAGCAATGGAATGGTTGGTGTCACAGAACGCCGCGAATGCTTGTTCAAACTCTTCCACCATCGGGCCGCCCACGAAGCCGGCCGTGAAGAGAGCACGGCGAAACACAGCGGTCAATTCTGCTTCCAGCTCGACGTGGGGGGTGACTAAATCGAGGAAGGGAATGTCATTTGAAGCGTACATGGGGGTCCTCTCGACCTTCTTGAATGGAGCGCAGGATCCTGGCCGGGTTTCCGGCCACGATCGTGTTGGGTGGAACATCTTTGGTGACCACGCTGCCGGCACCGACAATTGCGTTTTCACCGACCGTCGTATTCGAAAGGATGGTGACACCGGATCCGACAGAAGCGCCTTTGCGGATAACGGTGCGCTCGACCTTCCAGTCGGCTTCTGTCTGCAACTGGCCTCCGGGGGCCGTAGCTCGGGGATAGCTGTCATTAATAAATGTCACGCCGTGCCCGATGAAAACGTTATCCTCAATCACCACGCCTTCGCAGATAAAACTGTGACTGGAAATCTTGCAGCGTTTGCCAACACTGGCATTTTTCTGAATCTCGACAAATGCACCGATCTTCGTCTCGTCGCCGATCTCGCATCCGTAAAGATTAATGAACCTGGAAAGCCGGACATTAGCGCCCAACTTCACGTCATCAGCAATACAGTTGTACGAATTCATAGGTAGACAAGCGAGCCGCGTTTGCTCATGGACTCGCTGGCCGCCTCCAGCATTTTCACCACACGCAGTCCGGCGCATCCGTCATTGAACGGGTCTTTCCCAGTGGAAATGCAGTCCACAAAGTACGTCAGCTCCTGGCGCAATGCCTCCACCTGCTCCAGCTGCGGCGACCACATATCGCCGGAGCGATAATTCACCAGCAGGGAATAAACGCCTTCATTATTGGTGATATTCACACCCTTGTCGTAGACCTTCACCTTCTCGTCGGCTTCCAGATCGTTCCAGACCAGCATTCGCTTCTCGCCGCCGATGAGCGTGGTACGTACCTTCACCGGAGAGAGCCAGTTGACGTTGATGTGAGCGATCACATTTTCCGGAAAATACAGGGTCATGAAGGCAACGTCTTCGTGGCAGTTCAAATGACTCTGCCCGGTGGCCACGACGGCCTCGGGGCTCGCATCAATGACATAGTCCATGATGGAGAGATCGTGTGGTGCAAGATCCCAAAGAACATTAATATCGTGCTGGAACAGTCCCAGGTTGACGCGGGTGGAATCGTAGTAATACAGCCTTCCCAGGGTCCCTTCTCTCAGCAGCTGAGAGATCTTTCTCACCGCTCCCGTGAACAAAAAGGTGTGATCCACCATGAGTCTGAGGTTCTTCTGGATAGCCAGGTCGATCAGCTTTTCACCCTGGGCGACGTTGCTGGTGAGAGGCTTCTCGACAAACACGTGCTTCCCATTTTCCAGAGCGGCCTTTGCCAGCTCATAATGTGTCCACACCGGAGTTATCACCGCGACAGCATCGATGTCTGGCGAAGTAATCACCTCCATCGCATCAGCTGTGATGTGAATACCGGGATACGCCTTATGGGCGCGCTTCTGCGCGGCCGCACTCAACTCTGCGATAGACAGGACCTGGGACCCTTCCAGACTGGTAAGGTTTCTTACTACGTTTGGTCCCCAATAACCGTAGCCGATTACACCGAAGTTCACAGGATTGTCACCACACTTTCAGCGCTGCCGATGACGACATCGGGCACCGCTCTCTGAGGAGGGTGCTCTGCAAAACAGTCGAAGGTAAATTCAGGAAGGAGGATCTGCCGGGATGCCTGGTCCTCAATAAGCGCCCTTAATGACAGCAGCGGGAGTCCGCAGGAGGATCTTGAAGTCGAGCCAGGGCGACCATGAGATGGCATAGCGGAGATCGAGACGGACCATATCGTCGAAGCGCACGCGGCTTCGGCCGGTAACCTGCCACAAGCCGGTGATGCCGGGTTTGACCTGCAGGACGCGACGACGGTGCCAGGTTTGATAGGCCGCTAATTCGTACGGAATCGGCGGACGCGGACCGACGAGCGACATGTCGCCGCGGAGGACGTTGAAAAACTGGGGCAGCTCATCAAGGCTTGTTTTGCGCAGGAATTTTCCGATCGGCGTAATCCTCTTGTCGCCGGCCAGCTTGTAGACACCCTCGCCGTTGGCATTTGCCGGGACACGCTCCGCCACGCCGGCGATCAGCTGCTTCACATATTCCTGGTGCACAGATTCATCATTGTTGATCCGCATCGAGCGGAATTTGAGAAAAGTGAAACGCCGCCCATATTGCCCGATGCGCTCCTGCCTGAAAAGAACCGGGCCTTTCGAAGTTAGTTTGACAGCGAGCGTGATGATCGCAAACAGCGGCAGACATGCGATCAGCATCAGGGCACTGCCTGCAATATCCATCACTCGCTTTACGCGCAGCAGCGTTCGCTGATCTCTGGTTGGGCTGAATAGATCCGGGTACAAAACCGGATCGCTGGGCCTTCCCGAGCTGTCTTCATCCCAGTCGTCGGGGAAGAAATGGAACGAAAAGGTGATTTGGTTGAACCGTTCTAGGCTTACTTCCTGCTGCAGAGCGGTGCTGACGCGGCCCAGAATCGTGCTCAAAACCGAATTCTTGTCGCTGACGACCAGCCCCGTGAACATCACGCCGACTGTATTCCGCTCCTTATACCAACCGACCACATCGGTCTCGCGCGTAGACGACTGCATGGCGGATACGATGCCCTCGAGCGTCTTATCGAAATTCACGCCGTTCTGGTTCGAGCCCGCTTCCAGCAGCATAAGAAGAAAGGGCTCCCTGGATCGTTCCGTCCGCTTTCGCTCGATCGCGATCCTTCGTCTGAAGGCCTCCTCGATCAGGACATCACGTTCTCCATAGGCGGCCGCATCAAATATAGGGTCCACCATGTCCGATATCTTACTGTTCCTAGGCAGAGTCACAACTCGCTCCTCTCTCGAGCATTACTGAATGTTCGAACGTCGGGTGCGA
>JASHPM010000269.1 GCA_030038115.1 Acidobacteriaceae bacterium
AGAACTCAAACACCGGCGATTCGAAGAAACGATGGCGCGGTATTCGGCAAGCTGAGGACGCCGCAAATGAGCCCGTCCGGCCAAGAGAAGAGCAAGCCAGAGTTCTCTGGATGAAGCGACGCCGGATTGGATGCAATTGCGCCATCATCCTCACTCGAATGCCTGGTCGGCCCGGAAGCGCACGATAGTAAGCCCAAGTGGGTTGACGGCGAGCTCGTTGTTCTTGACGGTCTCGCGGAAGACATAGGTAACGCTGGCCGTCCATTGCTCCCGCTTGAGTTCAGTGTGATCCGATGGATTTGTGTAAACCTTCTCGAACTCAATTCGCGCTGAATAGGGCGACTGACGAAGGTCGTCAAGGATTACGCTCTTCACCTGGACATCGACAAACGGAAGTGAGCTGTCTTTCGTGTAGTTTGCAATGATGCTGTCCTTGCGTTCCTGGTCGATTACGGCCCGCTGTACGTCGCCGTTCAGGAAGTACAGTGAGCTCGTCTGGTCGCGCTCGATAGTGAAGCGATTGCGGCTGAAATAGAGCTCCGCCCAGCGCGTGAGGTAATACTTGTTCTCGGCTTCCTGTGGGCGGTACTGGAAGTTCCGATAATCGATCGCTTCGGCTCGGCCCACGTCGTTGATGCGGATGATGAACGGGTGCGCATTGACGAGCGCCATCTGGCTGCGGAAGACGAGCGCTGCGAGTGCGAGACAGACCACGACTAGCACGAGAATCGTGACCTTCAAATAGGTGTTCATCACCAACGGATCGCCGTATTGTTCCAAGTACCGTTCCGCCGCGCGCGTGATGTCAGGCGAATTCGTCGTTGTACTGGTCATCGCGTTGTACCTCCTCCCTATATCGCTTTGAGGAGCGTCGCCGTAATCAGGCCCAAACCGCCCCCATGTCCGCCGGCCGATCCCGAGAAGATGCTCATGGTCATTGCCGGGATCTTGAAGAGGATGTAGATATTGACCAAAACAAGAAGGATGAGCAGCGGAAGCTCCTGCACCATATTCCCTGGATCGGAGAAATTTGCCAGCTCTGTGTAATATTGCGCGAGCAGATGCGCCAGAACGCTTAGAACCGCTGCAGCGAGCACCTTGTAGAAGGAGAAGCCGATAAAGGCGCGCAGCCATCCCCAAAAGAGAAACTCCAATTTGTCGAAGACGAGAAACGGGATGAATATGGGTCCGAGCAGACCAACGACTGCGCTGGCGATGGCTCCATATGCGACGATGGCGCTTACCGCCGCAGAAAACGTAGCAATGAGAACCTGAATGATGACGTAGACGATGGCGTAATAGGGGTTCATGAGCGCCTTCATCGCGCCGGGGCCTTCAGTTGCCTGTGCCTGGCTCAGCGTGTTCTGGATCATCGTGACGCTGTCATTGCCGATGGCCGAAACAAGGTATTGTGCCCCGCCGTTGATAAACCCGCGGAAAGACTGCCCAATGCCGGGAATGCTGCTGTCGTAGTACCGGACAAGGGTATAAGCGAAAGTGATCAGCATAAAAAAGCTCAGAAACTTCCCAACGTGAAAGCCGGTGCCGCCGTGTGCGGAGGCGAGCGATTCCTGAACGCCGAACCAGACGAGCATGATTGTGGCGAGTGCAATGCAGATGCGCAGGCCCATCGCGTCAATCGTGGGGGATGCGGAGCTAGTCAAAGCGTCGCATCCCTGGGTAATCCAATTCAGCAATCCCATACGTCACCTCGCGAGCGCAAAAGGCTTGCTTAATAGGTCAACGCCTGCGCGCCGCCGTTGTAGGCCGGCGCAACGTGCGTTTGGTAGGTACTTGTGAAGCTCGCGGAATCCTGGAATCCGGCCTTCAGGGTGTCCTGCTGCTGCTTCTGAGCGACAATTTGTTGCAGGGCAAAATTCGCGTCGATTTGATTGCTGTCCTGCATGGTGCGTAGCTGCAAAAGTAGGATTTGGTTGATGCGCTGGAGTTCGGCCATTACTGTCTGCTGACTGGGGTCCTGGCTCTGTGAGGCAGCTTCGAGGTTGGCGATATCCGTTTGCCGCGATGTCTGGTTGGCCCGGATCGTGCCCAGTACTGTGAGGTTGTTGCTCATTACGGAGTCTCCGAGGTCGACGGTTGCTCCCTGCGCTGCGATCTGTTGCTGTGCGGTGATGCTGGTGTTGGCGTAGCCGGGAATCACGTTGTTTGTACGCGGTACGCTTACTTGCTGATATGAGGCTGGTGCGCCTTTTCCGGTATTCGCAGAATTGACCCAGCTGGCGGAATTGCCGTAGGTATTCGCGGTTTGTTCGAGCATTTGCAGGTCTGTCATTGGTGACAGAAACCGGGAATAGAGCAATTGCGGTGCAAGCATCATCTCGTGATAGAGGTCGTACTGCTGGTGAACCGTGTTGTAGGTCTGGATGGCCGTGGCGGCGATCTTCACCGTGTTGGTAAAGATCTGCTGGCCGTTCTCGATTTGCTGAGCCTGGTTCTCCAGAGAGCGGCCTTCGTTCTCGATCTGGGTGATGGCGTGGGCTGATTGAGTGGGGTCGTATACGATTCCGGAGCCGAACTGCGCGTGAGCGAGGGTGACGAGTGAAAACATCGCGGTTAGAGTAAGTACGATGTGCTTCATGGGGGAACCTCCGTGTTGGGTATCAATGCTTGCTGCCTTTCTCGATCTTGTTGGCGTCCTGCTCTCCCATCCTGCAGACCTCAGCTGCTGTATCTGACCGCAGACATTGCTGGAAAGCCTTGCACACTGCGTCCGAATCGGCCGGATCGCACTTGATCTGCTTTTTGCAGGCTGAAAGGATAAGGAGAATGGAAAGCAACGGAACTGCGATTGCGACTCGACGCATAGCGACTCCTCAGTAGGTTTGAGAGATGGTGTGATTCTCATACGCGGGCAGCAACATATCCTGCGTCATATAGACTTTGACGCGGTGGCCCTCGCGGATGGTGATTGTCGGAGGAATCTGCATGAAGCGGTCAAGGACCGTGGTCGCCGATTGCGACACGCTCGAAGCTGCGCCGGTTGTGAATGCTTGTGACCCGCTGGTGGTAATGGTCCCGCCGCCTTCTTCAATCTGTCCGGCGCCAGCGATCACGCCCAGCGCAATCGAGGTTCCGAAGATTTGGAGGTAGTGGTTGTTGACCTTATCCATCAATCCCTCTTCGCCAATCTGGTCGAGACCGCGGAACTGGTCGAGGTCTACGGAGTACCCATCGGGCATAATCAGGCGATGGAAGACGACGGCCATGCGGCGCTGCTGGCCAAAGCCTGCAGCGCCGATCTTTTTGGCCTCGCCTAGCACGATCGTTCCTTCGGGGATAAGAACGTGCTGGCGGTCGTGGGAGTATATGGGATTTGATACAAGCACCTTTACTGGACCTTCCGCGTCTCCGTCCAGGCGATTCATCAGAACAGTGTCAAGCGTCGTTCCCTCATAAATTACATACGGCTGACCAGTTGCCGCGTCGATGTTCACCTCCGGTCTCCGCTGTGCTTGGGTTCCCGGCGTAGTCTGCGTGGCTGAAGCAGCGGGTGGGTCGCCTGCGGCCCGTGGCCCAACCAGGCTGGTCGCGATTTGGCCCGTCGCAGCGTTTAACTGCGGGTCGGCGACGCCGGCCCCGGCAATTTGCCGCTGCGGCTGGGCATCCGCTGGGTGCGCAAAGACAAGATTCGACGCAAAGCGAGAATCGTAGTCGAGCGCGCGATCCCTGGCGGCCAGTTGCTGGCTCTCCTGCTGGGCAGGAGTGAGCTGCGGCTGCTGATTGACTCCTTGCTGCGGCGCGCAGGGTTGGCCCGCTGCGCACGGGAGTGGCTCACCGGCGGGTCCGTAGGCTTGAGCCGCGGCCTGCTGCGCAGGCGTTGCGTTAGCCAGTGCAGGGTCCACTCCTGGAATTGGACTTGCTGACTGTTGCGCTGCGTTCTGCTGCGCCGCTGAAACCTGGTTCTTGAGATCCTGCACATTGTTGTCCGTGCTGTCCTGAAGCATCGGCTGGGGCGGCTGATTCGGAGTCGCGCCCTTTTGCGTCTGCGTCTTTTTACCAGTGCCGCTGAAAATCGCAGCCACAATGACCAGCAGCGCTGCCCCGAGGTATAGCATTGGCTTCAAGTTCTTCTGGAGCACGCCCTTTGGTTCTCTTGCTCGCTTGCTCAGTCCAGGCTCGGTGGTTGTCTCCTGAATTTGCTCTTTCATGACCGCTACCCCTTCCGCGAGAACTCAAGCCGCTTCTTGCCCAGTTCGACATAGCCTGAATCCATCACCTTCGGGATGATGTACGTCCCGTTGTTCAACTCGTAGGTGATGAGGTTGGGTTTGCCATCGCGCATTTCGTATACGCTGAACTTTTCAGGCGCGTTGCTCTTGATATAAGTGAACTTGTCGTCGTGGTAGATCGCTTCGATGTCGAAAGGGGCTTCGTTGGCGTGGAACGAGTAGTCGAATTTGAGCGAGAGTGGATACGCGCTCTTGTACTCATCGACCGCTTGGGTAATGTGTGACTGCACAGCCGAGAGCGCCTCTTGTGACTGTTCCAGTTGGGCCGCCGGCACAAACTGCGGTGGCCCGCTGGCGGCGACGATAGAAGAGCGGTCGGCTGGCTGGATAATCACCTTGAGGTCAGGAGCGTCCGTGGTACCAGAGACATCCTGCAAGGTGAACGAATAGATATTGCCCTTGTCGGTGATGAGATTGAGGTTCGAACTGATGCCTGCCTTGGCAGGATGCACGAAGCAGAAATTACCAACCACATCCACAACCCAGAAGTCTTTATCGCCGGTGGCAGCCTCCATAATCTTCTCGGCTGCCGGTACTTCAATGAGAGTGGTGTACTTCAATTTCGCATGGATGGGCACGATGTCTTGCGAGTGGTACTGCACGGTGCGCGCCGAAGCGTCCTGTGCGATGACGGTGGAACTGGGGACGAGCGCGAGCCCGATAACGGCGAAGTGTAGGCGGTTCATGCAACGGCTCCTTTCAGGTTGGAGGTTGACGCCGCGGCCAGCGAGCGCGGCCGGAACGGAAAATCTTCGGCAAGCCGACGCAGGCCATCGGCGATGCCGAAACGCTCGAAATAATCGCGCTTTCTTAGGTTGTCGTTGGCACTATTCGTCGCTATCCAGTAGGAAACGGAATCGACATTCAGATGCACTTTCTTCGATGACTGCGTCTTGCGGATGAGCAATTGTCCTGGTGGAACCAGCCCGGCAATCAAATCCAGCTCGGTATCGTTTAAGTGGAAGGCCTCCGCATACACCTGATGATTCATGTCCGGGTTGGCGAGGAAAATCTTGGTAGGACAGCACTCCGTCACAATGGGCAACAAGCCCGACTCTTCCAGCTCTTTAATCGACTGGGTTGCGAGAACCATTGCCGCGCGATGTTTGCGCCAGGTCTTCTGTGCTTGCACTACATAGTTACGGATTGTCTCATTCTTGAAGAAGAGCCACGCCTCGTCTAGCAGAAACATCTTGAATGTTCCGAGCTTCTTTGGATCGGTAATCTCGTTGCTGGCACGGTGCAGCACGTAGAACAGCAGAGGCTCCAGCACTTCTGGCGCATCGCCCCATCCCTGGAAGTTGAAGGTCTGGAATGCTGCGAACGATAGTGAGTCATCGGCGTTGTCGAATAGGAACCCATACTGGCCTGCACGTGTCCAACGATGCAGGCGCTCTTTCAACTCGCCGATGATGTTCCCGAGATTCGATACCGTGCGCTGTCCCGGCTCAAGCATGTATACGCGCTCGATAGCGCTCCAGAGCTTCTGCTCTTCTTTGAAGTCCAGCCGGTAACGCTGGCCCGCGCCCTCAATCAACACGCGGAAAAATGTGAATAGAAACTGCTGATTCTCCGGAGTTGGTCCTAACGAAAACGGGTTGATGGTGAAGTCGCGCGACTCGCGACCGACGTTAAGGTACGTTCCGCCGAAAATGGACGTGATGGATTGGTAGCTCCCTCCCACGTCGAAGATGTATGTCTGGGGCCGGTACTTTTGCGCGTTCTGAATGATGAAAACCGAGAAGAACGTTTTGCCTGATCCGGTTTGACCGAGGATCAACGTGTGGGGCACCTCGCCGCAATGCAGATTGAGAAAGTACGGGGTGTCATTGTCAGTCTCCAGCACCGCAAGGTATTCGGAGCCAAGGTAAGCATTGGTCTTTTCGCCCGGGAGGATCGTGAATAGGAAGCTCAGGTCTGCGTAGTTCGTGTTCAGCAAATAGAGCTTGCGAAGGTTGAAGGGATACCCGCCAGGTACGGTTGCGAAGTAGGCATTGAGCTGGTTATAGGTCTCGGCAAACAGGCTGCCATCTGAATTTGTGAAGACGCCGGCAAACTCGCCTACAAGTTGGTCAAGCGCATTTCGATCTTTGCCGTACAGGACGATAGTCAAGGAGAACTCGCCGAGCTGTTGGCCGTCGCCAAGCGCCCGAAGGCAATCGCCGAGAATTTCGATGTCCGCTTGCTTTGATTCATCGACCAGCACATCGCGCGGGTTTGTTTTGGCAGGGTCGTTGCCCATCTGCGAGATGAATCCGGTCTTTGAGATGTTGAAGTGCTTACGGCGTTTGTTCACTTCCTTGCGCGCCTGGGTTGCAGAGAGTGGAGCCCATTCCGTAACGGCGTAGAAGTTCCCCGGAACTTTCAGGAGCGCATCGAGTACCAGGGGGCGCGTTTCGCCGATCGCCTCTTTCATCGTGAGCACGCGGACGAAGTGACCGCCGACGCGGAGATGATCGCGTTCTGCCTCAATATCAGAGTTCACCACTTGGTAGTCGAGAAACTGCGTGTGCTTTGGATTGCCGGCGATGCGCCAGTCATCGTAGTTGACCAAGCGGCGGAAGAATTGGAACTGACTCTCTTGATTCAGGATGCTGATTTTTACAAAGTCGCTGAGCTGGCGGACGAATCCTAGCACACGCTGTTCGAGGTGAACCAAATCATGCTCGATCTGCGAGCGCAACAGAGTCTTCATGCCGTTATTGGTGAACTGTGTTCGCAACTCGTTCATTGCTCCGGCAAGATCGCGCAGCATCTGGCGTAAGGCTGCGCTTATTCCGGTCTTTGAGCGAGAACCCTCAATCAAAATGCAGTAGTAGATTTCGATGTGATACAGGTGGTCAGCCTTCGCTTCGAAGAACCGCCGCCGCTGATCGACAGCGGCCTGTACGACCGGATCTTCCTGGTTGGCAAATGGAATCTCCGGACGGTTGGTCTTGAAAAGGTATTGGTAGACGTGGAAGCCAGGACCAAATGACTTGAGCGCCGCTTCGAGTCGCTTGACGGCGTATTCCTGTTCAGCATGATCGAGACTTTCATAGTCCACGCCCGCCACACTCAACACCATGCCGAGGTCCCCGCTCTTGGTTAGAAACGAGGTCTCATTCCAGAACCCGTAAAGGTTGATGTGGTCGCAAAGTGCGGCACTCTCTTTCCACGGCTTGATGACCTTATCGAGGCGAAGCATCACACAACCTCCACGCGGGGAATGCTTTGCTTCGCCGCGTCGTAGCGGCCCTTGTATTTCTCTGACTTCGCCAGGATGTGCAGAAAGGCTGGATCGCTGTTCGTCACCCAATGGCCAAAGGCAAACCCGCCGACAAACACTGCGACGCCGGCCAGCAGACTGTTGAAGAGATTGAACGCTCCGACGGCCCCCACGCATACGAAGTAGAAAAGTGTCCTTTCGACTCCCAGGTAAGTGAGGGGCTTGTGCAGGCTCTTGTAGACCCGGTTCTTGCGTCGGTTATCGGTGTGTGTCTGCATCGTTGCCCCTCACACTTGAAGAATTGAACGATTGTGGTTTCGACTGTGGAAGCAGCGCACGATCAAATGCCCCACAGCCAATTGAGGACGTTGACGGCCATCACGGCGATTCCCGTTCCTGCGGCAACACCAGCCAGCGTCTTTTTCGCGCCAGGCTCGCCGTGCGCGAACTGATAGCCGCCGACTACAATGGCGATCAAGCTGGCAACCTTGGCAATCGTTCCCGTGAAAAGGTTTTGCAAGGAAGTGAACCCGGTGTCGAAGGGCGATCCGCTCTGCGCGAATGCGAGCGCCGGGAAAAGGATGGTGAGGACGAACGTGAATAGTGGTTGACGAATTCGGCGCAGCGTTCGACCATTCGTGATTCTGCGCCATTTAGCAGGAGAAAGCAGACTGGCCATTGGCACCTCCGACGGTCAGATTTCAACCGTCATGTGCCTGAAAGTAGCTCCGCTTTTTCTGTTCGTCCAAGACTTCTTATCTATGGCGCTATCGCTCCCGAATATGGAGCGATCAAAGGTCCTTGAGATCAGCCGCGTTTGTATGGATGCAAACGACATAATTGAAGCGTCTGAGAGACATCTGGGATTAGCCTCGTTCCAATGTCATGCGAGCAGTTCCAATTGGATTGCCTTCGATTCCTTTGAGCGAGCTGGCCGCTTGCGGGGCTTTTCATCGCGCAACGTACGGAGACGGCGCGCGAGAATCGGCAGTGCCAGATGCTTCGCTTCGATATGGTGAACGAATGCCGTATCGGCGGTCCAATGCAATCCGGCAAGGGGCCTCGTGGTGAGGTCAGGATCTAGCGGGGTGGTCTGATCGATAAGCGCCAGACCATATTTGCTTCGGACCATCCACTGAATGTCGGACGGTGACGCCGCAAGGTTCGACACATCAGGGTGAATCCCGATCTCGGCGAGCATCTCCATTAGTCGTTCGTGTGCCGACGGATGGGTTTCAGGATTGCGGAATATTCTCAATCTCTTTGCGACCTCAGGCACTTGAATTTGTATTCGCTGCGCTAGAGGATCATCAACTCGGATACAAATAACGAGTGGAGCTGACGCGACTTGTTCTACAGCCCATTCTTCACCGCAAATCGGTAATGGAAGAAGCGCCCCATCGAGCGTTCCTTTCTGCATGTGGCGGAGAATCTGTGATGGATCCCCTCCCGAAAATTGTGTCGGGCATTCGGGAAAAAGGTTGGCATAGGAGTCGCTGAATGTCTGGAGAATCTTGGGGCTAACGAAGCATGAAAACCCTATTCTGAGAACCGGAACCTCTCCGCGGTGGACGGCACGCGCGGCCTTCACGATCTCATCGCGAGACTTGATCGCCTCCTGTGCGTAGGAAACAAGCATCTCTCCTGCGGCCGTCGCGTACACGCCATCTCGGTTACGACGAAAAATATCAATTGCTATTCCGTCTTCGAGGTCCTTGATCTGTTTACTGAGCGATGATTGCGCGAGAAATAGACCTTCCGCGGCGCGCGTGAAATTGGCTGTTTCAGCAATCGCCGCGATATATTTCAGATGCCTGAACTCGACGAGATCCGACATGACCGTGAACCCCCTGAACGAAGGTCGTGCTCAGAAGCGCATCGAGATGCGCATGTGAAAAACAAGTGCAGAATCAGAGTCCGTTGGATGAACCAAGACTGTCAATCGGGTACCAACTGGTGCCCTGAGCCCGATTTACTCAGATTTGGCGATAGCTCAAAGCGATCATACTGCCTCGCAACCTGCATGGCGCGGGTATGACCATCGATGCCAGGAATGACGCCATAGACAACAGGTATTGGACGTTCATCGAGTAGCTGACACAAAATCGTGCTCAGATGCGCGGGGTCGACGTTTGGGAATCTCTTTAAGATCCGGCTGCGATGTCTCTTGGTGGAGGAATTGTCATGGCGCCCGAACCGTTTGTTTCCGCTCAGGAAGCCGCAGAATTCGTTGGAATCAGCAGACGTTTTCTCATTGAACTCGCCCGGCGCGGAATTCAGGTGCCTATCCGATCGGGACTGGCGACGTGCGGAAAACATGGGTATTCCGTCTTTCCGAACTCGCCGCGTGCATTGGCAAGCCTGCAACTGGGCACGAACGCCGACCGCCGGAAAGCGAGCGAGCGTATCATCCAATTATTAGGCGTTCCTCACTGAAATGAGACGTTATGGCATATCAGAGAGGATCTCTCAGAATTGTGTCCCGCAAGAGCGGAGATGTCTGGATGCTGCGGTACAGGCTCAATACGGCGGATGGCAGTCGCAAGGAAAACACCTTGCCGGTCGGTCTTTTCAAGGATTTTCCAAGTGAGAAGGCTGCCTGGCGCGAGGTGGACAGGCTCGGCTTGCTTATCCGAATCAACAGTGAAGAATCTGCAACGCGCATTCGCTTCAACGCTCTCGCGGAATACTACCTAAAGGCTGACTTTGGCGAAGATGCCGTGCGTCCAAAGTCAGTCAACACTATCCCGATCGTGGAGCATTACGTTCGGGACTACCTTATTGCCCGCTGGGGTAATGAGCTCGCGAGCGACATCGGGCCTCTCGAAATTCAGCGTTGGCTGAAGTCGCTTCACACCGCAAACGGACTGGCATGGACGACCGTTTCAAAGATTCGTGGGATTATGCACCGCATCTACAAGGTCGGAATCCTGCATGAGCGCGTCGAGAAAAATCCAGTGGAACATGTCGAAACGCGTTCTCAGTCCCTTTACAAGGCAGTCGTCATTACACCCCAGCAAACCCTGGCCATCCTCAATAAACTGACAAACTCGCTGCATTACACGCTTGTCTTGACCTGTGCTGCTACAGCGCTTCGCGCGTCAGAAATCGTCTCGCTGCGCTGGTCAGACATCCTGTGGACCGACGAGCAAATCCGTGTATCGAAGCGATGGGCCAAAGGGCAGGAGGGCGCAACGAAGACGGCGGCCTCGAACGGCTACGTCCCGATGCATCCGGTACTGGCGCAATACCTGAAGGAGTGGCGCGCGCAGAGCCCTTATTCGAAAATCGACGATTTCGTCTTTCCGTCGCTGATCAAGGACGGCAAGGTCCCAGTCAGGGCGTCGACTTTCGTGCAGGACCATCTGCGTCCAGCGGCAATCAGCGCCGGAATCGTACTTGCAAAGGGCCAACGCTTCGGTCTTCACAATCTGCGGCACAGCCTCAGCACCTGGCTCGTGAACAAGGGGAAGGTCGATCCGAAAACGGTTCAGGGAATCTTGCGGCATAGCGATATCCGCACGACCATGAATCTCTACACGCAGGATGATCGCGACGAAAAGCAGGCAGCACAGGGCGCTTTCCTAGACGCAGTAGGACTTGGAAGTCGTCTAGTGCAATGATTTGTGGATCGGATTGTGGATTGTCACTAAAGGAGCCATACAAGCTTAAGTTCTTTACTTTGTATGGCGGGGACGACGGGGCTCGAACCCGCGACCTCTGCCGTGACAGGGCAGCATTCTAACCAACTGAACTACGTCCCCTTCGATTGTGAGAGCCTTGCGGCCAGGCGTTGCGCCTCGTTTGTGCTGCGGTTCGCCAGGCGATGAAGAGCTGAACGAACCCGCGGAACTGTCACCATTCCGCTGTTCGGATTGTAGCAAGAAAACAGCAGTCAGCGAACAGGCGGTCAGCGAAGAAGCAGTCAGCGATCAGCCCGTAGCCGGCACCTTCGCCACCGCGGAGAGGCGCTCGATGACGCGGTCTTTTCCGAGAGCAGCCATGACGGCGAAGAGGCTGGGAGCCACGGCCTGGCCGGTGAGGGCGACACGGGATCCGTTGATGAGCGCGCCAGCTTTGATGTTCTTTTCGGCGGCGAAAACGCGGAGGATTTCTTCGGCCGAGGCCTCGGTGAATTCGGGAGCGGCGGCGTAGCGAGTGGCGAGTTCCTGGAGCCAGGCCGGGAGCTCCGGGTCGGCGAGGAATTTTGTAACAGCGGCGGGATCATATTCGAAGTCGTCGCGGAAATAAGCACGGAACAAGGTGGCGAAGTCTTTCAGGCTGCGGGCGCGGGGTTTGAGGAGATCGATGGCGGCGAGGAGCTCCTCGCGGGAGCGGGTGGGGGTGAATTGGGCGGCCTTCCATTCGGTTTCGATGAGGGGGAGGAGTTTTTCGGAGGCGTAGGCGCGGATGTACTCGGTGTTGAACCAGGCGAGCTTGTCGTTGTCGAAGACGGCGTTGGATTTAGAGATGCCATCGAGGGTAAAGAGCTGGATGAGGTCCCCGGAGGAGAAGATTTCCCGGTCGCGGTGCGCGGAGCCGGGCGACCAGCCGAGGAGAGCGAGGAAGTTGCGGAAGGCTTCCGGAACGATGCCCATGTCCTTGTAGGCGATGACGGAGGTGGCGCCGTGACGTTTGGAGAGGCGGGTCTTGTCGGGTCCGAGAATAAGGGGAACATGGGCGAAGACCGGGAGCTCGGCCTGGAGCGCGCGGTACTGGAGGACTTGTTTGGGAGTATTGGAGATGTGGTCGGCGCCTCGGATGATGTGGGTGAGGCGCATCTGGATGTCGTCGGCGACGACGCTGAGGTGATAGGTAGGGATGCCGTCGGAGCGGAGGAGGACGAAGTCCTCAAGCTCGGCGTTGGCGAATTCGACGCGGCCGAAGACGGCGTCGTTCCAGGAGGTGGAACCATCGGGGACAGCGAATCGGACGGCGGCAGCCTGGCCGTCGAGGCGGCGTTGTTTAGATTCCGGCGGGTCGAGAGCGCGACAGCGGCGGTCATACATGGCAGCGGTGCCCTGAGCGCGGCGGGCTTCGAGCTCGTCTTTCGTGCAGAAGCAGTAGTAAGCGTAGCCGGAGTCGATGAGTTTTTGAGCTGTGGCCTGGTAGAGCGGGAGGCGCTGCGACTGGAAGAAGGGACCTTCGTCCCAGTCGAGGCCGATCCAGCGCATGCCTTCGAGGATGCCCTCGACCATGGCCTCGGAGGAGCGCTCGAAGTCGGTGTCTTCGATGCGGAGGATAAAGGTGCCTCCGAAATGGCGCGCGAAGAGCCAGTTGAAGAGGGCGGTGCGTGCTCCGCCGACGTGGAGGTAACCGGTCGGCGAGGGGGCGAAGCGAACGCGAGGGAAGGAGGGAGTATCAGGCATCAAGCGCCCGCCTTCCTCTCGATCCTCGCCCACGTGTCCTTCAGCGCCAGCGTGCGGTTGAATACCAGCTTCTCCGCGGTCGAATCCGGATCGAGGCAGAAGTATCCCACGCGCTCGAACTGGTACGGCGCGCCCACCTTCGCTTCAGCCAGGGAAAGCTCCAGCTTCGCATGCGATACGACTTCCAGCGAGTCGGGATTCAGATTGTCGAGAAAGCTGCCACCTTCGGGCACGTGCAGCGGATTTGGGTTCGAAAACAGCTTGTCGTAGAGCCGCACCTCGGCGGAAATGGTATGCGCGGCCGACACCCAGTGCATGGTGGACTTCACCTTTCTCCCATCCGGCGAATTCCCGCCGTGGCTGGCGGGATCGTACGTGCAATGCACTTCCACCACGCCTCCATCCGCATCCTTGACGAGGCTATGCGCGGTTACAAAATACGCATTGCGCAGCCGCACCTCCTTGCCTGGCGACAGGCGATAGTACTTCGGGGGCGGGACTTCTCGAAAATCCTCCCGCTCGATATAGAGTTCACGCGAGAATGGCACCTGGCGCGTCCCAGCCGCCGGATCCTCCGGATTGTTCGCGACCTCCACCAACTCCGTCTGTCCCTCGGGGTAGTTGTCGATGACCAGCTTCAGTGGCCGCAGCACGGCCATACCGCGCGTCGCCCGCTTGTTCAGGTCGTCGCGCTGCAGGTGCTCCAGCATCTCGAAGTCGATAATGCCGTTGGTCCGCGTCGCCCCCAGGGAAATCACAAACGAGCGAATCCCCTCCGGCGTAAACCCGCGTCTCCGAAACCCCGACAGCGTCGGCATGCGCGGATCGTCCCATCCGTTCACCCGGCCTTCCTGCACCAGCTGCAAGAGCTTGCGCTTCGACAGCAGCGTGTACGTCAAATTCAGCCGGTCGAACTCGATCTGCTGCGAAGGGAAAATCCCCAGTTGCTCGATGAACCACCGGTACAGGGGCCGATGGTCTACAAACTCCAGCGTGCACATGGAGTGGGTTACGTTCTCGATGGAGTCCGACTGTCCGTGTGCGTAGTCGTACATCGGGTAGATACACCACTGGTTGCCGGTCCGGTGATGCTCCGCATGCAGGATGCGGTACATGATCGGGTCGCGCATATTGATGTTCGGCGACGCCATATCGATCTTCGCCCGCAATACGCGGCTTCCGTCCGGGAACTCGCCGGCCTTCATGCGCGTGAACAGGTCGAGATTCTCCTCCACCGTGCGGTTGCGATACGGGCTGTCCCTGCCCGGTTCCGTCAGCGTTCCGCGATACTGGCGGATCTCGTCCGCCGACAGATCGTCCACATACGCCTTGCCTGCCCTGACCAGCTGAATCGCCCACTCATAAAGCTGGCCGAAGTAATCCGACGCATAGCAGAGCCGCTCCCAGTCGAACCCCAGCCAGCGAACGTCCTTCTGAATGGAATCGACGTACTCCTGCTCTTCTTTCTCGGGATTGGTGTCGTCGAAGCGCAGGTTGGTCTTGCCGCCGAACTCGTCTGCCAGCCCGAAGTCCAGGCAGATGGCTTTGGCGTGGCCGATATGGAGGTAGCCGTTCGGCTCGGGTGGAAACCGCGTCTGCACCACCGCATTGCCGTACCTCTTCTGGCGGACATCCTCAGCGATGATGTCGCGGAGAAAGTTGGGTGTGCTGTGGGTTTCGGGCGTTTCTACATGCGA
>JASHPM010000030.1 GCA_030038115.1 Acidobacteriaceae bacterium
CGAACCTTGCCCTGCGCCAGCAGCAACTGCACACGCTCGCGGCTCACTCCACTCATCTGGCTGGCCAGCCACGCATCCAGACGCTGTTTCGCTGCCTCTCCGGGAACCGTGTAGGTCGTGATCTTACTCAAAATGGCCCGCCCGGTCCGGTCAGGCCCGGAATCCACCCCGGCATGTTTGGCGCCGGGGGTGGGGGAGGCGGCGCAGTCGAAGGAACCCATCCGCGCTGCACCAGCCAGTTGCGCAGCAACTGCG
The DNA here is from genome assembly GCA_030038115.1 of Acidobacteriaceae bacterium. Classification (GTDB taxonomy): domain Bacteria; phylum Acidobacteriota; class Terriglobia; order Terriglobales; family Acidobacteriaceae; genus Palsa-343. The sequence goes on from JASHPM010000030.1 coordinate 256, forward strand.
GCCAGGTGGAGAGCGGCAGGATCGATCCGCACAATCCGCAGCCATGATTAGCGAAATCGTAGATGTGCAGTTCGGCGGGCACGTGGTGATCGATCAGCGCGCGATAAAAATCCACGCTGTTCGCCACCGGAACGATCGGGTCGCTGGTCGTCGCGAAAAGAAAAGTACCCGGCGTTCCCGCGGTCACGGCAAACTGATTCGAATAGCGACGCGCCAGCGCTGCATCCGGCTTCGGCCCCAGGAAATCCTCGCGCGACGTCGGATGCGTCTCCGGCGGCTCCATGCTGATCACCGGATACGCCAGCACCAAAAAGTCCGGACGGCAGCTCTGCGTGTCCGCTTCATCGGGCGTCTTCACCGGAACCGCGTCCGAATCACAGTGCGTGCCCAGCGTCGATGCCAGATGTCCTCCCGCCGAGAATCCCCACACGCCCAGCCGATGCGGATCGATGCCGTACTCCGCGGCGTGCGCGCGGATCAGCCGCATCGCGCGCTGGCCGTCCTCGACCGGAGCTGGATAGTGATAGGGCGTGACGCGGTAATCCAGGACGAACGCCGGAATGCCCTGTGCGTTCAGCCACTCCGCAACCTGCACGCCTTCGTACCCGGTTCCCACGTGCTTATAGCTGCCGCCTGGAATGATCAGCACCGCCGTGCTCGTCGAGCGCGTTTGCGGCAGAAAGGGATACAAGCGCGGCTTGTCTGTCTCACTCTGGCCCAGCGCGTCCGGCGCACCATTCGGCCACAGAAAAACCGGCTGCGGCATGCCTGCGGGAAGCTGCGCGCGCAAGGAAAAAGCCGCCATCACAAAAACAAACAGATTCAGTCGCCGCGTCATTGCGATCAGTATATGCAGCCGATTGCAAGCCCGGCGATCCGGCTTGCGACGAGAAGGACCAGCGTCCTCCATCTGGCCTTGCCACACGCGCCGCGCTACTCGTCACGCAGAGCCCGCGCCGGTTCGATGCGCGTTGCTCGCCAGGTAGGCAGCAGACAGCCGCAAAGCGCGGCCACGCCAAAAACCGCCGCGACCGGAATTATCGTTCGCGGATCGGCCCAGGACACGTCAAACAGGAGCTCGTGCGCCCAGTTGCTGCTGTTCACGACGCGCAGCGCAATGGCTGCAATCGCGCCCCCGGCCCCTGCTCCGGCGGCCAGCAGCGCCGCGGCGCGGGTCAGAATCATCCACGCCACGTCGCCGCGTTGGGCGCCGATCGCCATGCGGACGCCGATCTCACGCGAGCGCGCCGTGACCAGGGCCGCGAGCATCGAATACAACCCAAGCGCCGTGAGGAACAGCGCGATGGTCGAGAATGCCGCGATCAGGTCTGTTTCCAGATGCTGTGTGCCCGTCAGATTTTCCAGCTCGTTCTCCCCGCTCCACACGTACATGAGGAAGAGCGTTGGGTCGATTGCCTGCACTGCAGCCGAGGCAGCATTCTGGTACTGCATCGGATCGCCAGCGACCCGCATCACCAGCCGCGGCCGGTAAAGCTCGTCCGCCTGTGCAAACGGGAAGTATGCAATGGGCTCCGGCGGATCGACCAACGATCCCTGCTGCGTGTCCGCGATGATGCCGACAATCTGTCGCTGGTCGTCAGCGGTGGGGTCGAGGTCCTCGGCCTGGTTGCGCAGCTCACGAATATCGGGACGAATGAACCGGCCCACCGGATCCTCATCCGGAAAATAGCGCCGGACAAATGCCTCATTCACCACCGCAACCAGCGGCGAATGAGGATTGTCGTCCGCCTGCGTAAACAATCGCCCCCGTCGAAGCGGCACGCCCAGCGTTTCGAAGAATCCTGCCTCGGCGACTCCAACCAGGGTGGTCAGCTGACGATCAGGCGGATTCGGCCGGCCGTCGATCTCGACATCCGCAGTCGCGCTGGAATACTGAAGCGGCAGAGGATATCCGCCCGTCGCACCTCGAACGCCGGGGATCGCGGCCAGCTTCGCGATCAGCTCGTGATAAAAGAGCGCTCGCGTCGTGTGCGGATAGCGCACCTCCGTTAGAGCCAGATTGAAGGTGAAGAGGTGGTCGGATTCGAATCCGGTTTTCACGTGGCGCAGGTTCACGAACCCTCGGATCAGAAAACCCGACGCGATCAGCAGCGCCACGCCAATCGCCGTCTGTATTGCAACCAGCGAACTCTGCAGCCACCGCGCGTGCTGCCCTTTCGTGGTGTGCAGCCCCTGTTCGCGCAGCGCATCCACCAGCGCCACACGCGTCAGCCTCAGCGCCGGCGATATGCTGCTCGCTATAACGCACACCAGCGTTATGCTTGCCGCAAAGCACAGCACCCGCCAGCTCAGGCCCACTTCCGCAATGCGCGGAATGTCGTCCGGAATCGCGGGCAGCGCCATGCGAAGCAGCGCCCACGCGAGTCCTGCGCCCAGAATGCCGCCACAGCTTCCCAGCAGCAGCGACTCGATCAGCAGCTGCCGCCATATCCGCCACTGCGACGCGCCCAGCGCTGTCCGGAGCGCCATCTCACCGCTGCGTTTCGTCGCGCGCGTCAGAATCAGCCCCGCAACGTTGGTGCAAACGATCAATAGCACCGCCAGCACCGAGGCCAGCAGCAGATACAGCGGCGCTCGCACCGATCCGGCAACGTCCTCGATAGACGACTGCAGAGCGACGGCGTCCTCGTTCCGAATCTCCGCATTGCTCTGCGCCAGCGCTGCCTGAATCGCGCTCAGGTCGGCCTGTGCCTGTCCCAGCGTCACGCCCGGCTTCAGCCGCCCCACCACCTCCGCCGTCGCGCTGTCGCGTTTCTCCGCGACCGGCTGCGAGCCTTCCAGCAGGAACGCGATGCCCGTCCAAACATCCGCCGTCTCGTCCCACGGTTCCACAAATCCGCGCGGCATCACGCCGATCACGGTGTACGACTCATCGCTGATGAGGAACGTTTCGCCGATGACATGCGGATCGCCACCGAGGACGCGCTGCCAAAACCCATAGCTGATGATGGCTATGCGACGGCCGGCCTGCTCGTCCGCCGCCGTCAAGCTGCGGCCCATCATCGGTTGCACACGCAGCACGTCGAAGTAGTTCTGCGAGACGCGGTTCACGCGAATCGACTCACCACGCGCACCCCTGGCGCGGCTCACCAGCCGAACGTCTCGGAACACGCCGGTCAGACCGCTGAACGTGTGGTCCCGCTCCTGCCAGTCGCGCAGATCGGGCCACGACGTACGCCCCCATAACCCACTGCCAGGCCCGCGAGTCCCCGTGTGCACCGCAACCAATTGCTCCGGATGCGGCAGTGGAAAAGGTCGCAGTAGCACGCCATCCACAAGGCTGTAAACCGCGGTGCTCGCCGCGATTCCTAACGACAGCGTCACGATCGCCGTGATCGCAAAACCCGGCGAGTGGCGGAGTTGCCGCAGTGCGAAGACGAAATCGGCGCCGAGGGCGGTGAGCATGGGACTGAATTGAGTCTACCTTCAGCGCCCGGGAACATCCGCTTCATCTCCCGCGAAGGACACTCGCGCCGGCCGACTGCCACAAAAACGCGGGCGCGGTGTCCGGCTTCCTGTCGTCTTTGCCCCACGTCCAGTACATGCCGGCATATGCGTAGTTCTCCGTCTGTCCGGCGACGGAGTGCCCGTAGCAGAACAGGAACTGCTCGTTGGGATTGTGCTTGAAATGGTAGTAGCCGCCCAGGTCCACCAGGGTGGAGGCCTGCGTCTGCGGCGTCGCGAATCCTTCCTTGCCGTGGGCAAATATCTCGCCCCCGAACTCCAGCCGCTCGCCAAACGTGTACTTCAGCAGAAACCCGCCGTAGGGGAAGTCCCGGTAGCTGGTCTGCGGCACCACCGTTTCGCCGGCGCCGCCGTCCAGCAGCCACTTGCCGATGTTCTTCTGCAGCCACAGGGGAAGCCGGTACCAAACCTTGCCCACGCCGAGTCCCTTCGCGTAGCTGCCGGTCGGCATTTCGAACATCGTGAAGGTGCCGATCTGCGGAACGTATTTGCTCTCTTTGATGTACGCAATCTTGGCGCCCAGCTCCATGTCCGTCAGCCCGAACTCTGTAGGTCCGGTACCGCCGGGCAGGTAGGCGGGATTGTTCGACGGCGCCACAACACCCCAGGGCAGGATCGCGTGCAGCTGAACGCGCGGGATGGCGCCCCAGTTGAACTCGAGCGCCGGCCCCACGGAGTCCATCTCCGCCGGCGTTCCGTCGGCTGCGCCGAAGATATAGAACTCGTAATGATGCAGGTCGACCGGTACGGGATCGTCGGTTTGGTAGGGAGGCCCCTGCGCCCACAGCGGTCGTGCCATCGCCGGCAGCAGCAACAGGAGGCACAGCAGAGACGTTCGCCGCCAATGGAGCTTCCTGGCCAGTCCTGTATCGCGTCGTTGCATAGTTCGTTCCAGGAACCGGCTCCCCTACCTTCCCAGCAACAGATCTTCGAACGGTGGAAACGTCAGCAATAGTCCCAGCGCAAGGACGACAAACGACACAGCACTCACTATCGCAATTGCGACTGCCTTTCCTTTGCAAACACGGTAAGCGATAAACCACACCGCCAGCCAGATCAGAATCGCCACCGTGGTCACGCCGGAGAGCGGCCCCGTCGGCCGATAAAACGTCAGCAGCCTCGCGACTGCTTTGGAACCATCCCCGGCGAGAGCCAAAAGGCTCAGAGCCAGGCATCCGGAGCCGGCGGCCAGCATTGCTGCTCCCGCCGCCCCGTTCGGAATCGGCTCCTCCGGCTTCATTGCCCGCTCCTCAGCGTGATCAGCCGGCCTCCCTGGACCGGCGCCTTTTTGTTCAGAAACGCCCCAAACCCTCCGGCTACGCCCGCGGCCAGGAAAGCTGCCAGCGCAAACGCGGTCACCAGCGCCCTCAGCCTGCGATGTTCCTCGACTGCGCCCCGGTACTTCGTCAGAACCCAGGCGACCATCGTCATCAGCATCGGCGCCATCCAGCCGATGTGCTCTTTCCACTCCATACCCAGCTCATGCCATCCGGCAGTCTGCGGGCTGGACAGCAGCAGGCGCTGCGGATAGAAGGCGAGATTCGCCGCCCCAGGCGGATCCGCAGCGCGGTACCACGGATAAATCACATAGGTTCCCGAGAGAACCGCTGCCCAGCCCAGCACAACCATGACGATCAGATACACGCGGTCCCATCGCTGCTCTGCCGCGCCGGCATCAGGAGTTGTACGTGCCGCCAGCGAGCGAAACAGCAGGGTGAGCACGCCGAAACAGGCCATCAGGAACAGACCGCCGAAGAGCATCCCGTGGATCGCTGTGATCAGTTCGCGCCCCGTAACCTGCATTGCACTTCCCCCCATTTTCGGGACTGTACCGCGAGATGGTCTTATCGGTTAGCGATAAAGATAGCACGGCGGGTATTGAGGAGGATTCCGGCCGGCGTTTTACAATCCTGTCATGAGAGCAACCGGCGGCAGCGGGATCAAGGATCTGTATTCCGGCCTCATTCGCATTCACGTCCTGCACCATGCCTGCGAGGAGGGCATCTTCGGCCTCGGAATGATTCATGAACTGCGGCGTCACGGCTACCGCATCGGGCCCGGAACCATTTATCCCCTGCTGCACGGGATGGAATCCCGCGGGTTGGTGCGGTCGAGCCTTGCCTGGATCAACGGGCGGCGGCGCAAGGTCTACTACGGAACCCGCGCCGGGCGGAAGGTCCTGGAAGAGGCGAAGAAGAAGGTTCGCGAGCTGGCGGATGAGATCCTTGAACATGACCAGCGCAGGCGGCATTAAGTCGCCAATTCCGGCCCGAATATCGTAAATCGATAGCAGCGATGGAATGAAGGATACGGCGGAGTTCCGCATCCTGGCCTGGCAGCCTTACCGCCAGGCACAGTCTCCTGGGCGATCCTCGATAGGTTACGGTTCCGGCTCCGGCGCTCGCCGCAGCCACAGCGCGCCGCCCAGAATGACCGCGCAGACAGCCATCGCCTGAGCCAGCGTGACCGCGCCATTCAGCAGTGGAACCCGCGCAGGATCGCCGCGCAGAAATTCCAGAAAATATCGGCTCAGGCCGTACAGGAACAGCCACGTTCCGGCGATCTCGCCGGCGCGACGCGTCACTCGCCTTCGCAGCATCCACACCAGCAGGATCAGGATCCCGAGCGAAACCGCCGCGTCGTACAGCTGCACCGGATGCAGCCTTATGCCCAGCGGCACGCGATACCACAGGTACGCCACGGGACTGCGATACTTCACGCCCCACGGCAGCCGCGTGGGTGTGCCCCACGCCGATCCGCCGCAGAACGCCCCGATGCGGTTGATACAGAATGCCAGCGCCGCGGCGGGGACCGTGGCGTCCATCGTCTTCAGCAGCGGCAGCTTCTCGGACAGGCCGTATAGCACGCTCACAAGGATCGCAATGGCCAGGCCGCCCATGGCGTACCAGACATTCGGCAGCGTGATCAGCCCAAGGAACCAGAACGGATGCGCACGATACAGCCACGGGTGGCCGAAAATCAGCAACAGCCGCGCTGTAATGATGGCCGTAAGAATCGCGATCACTTCCAGGTTCCATACCTTGTCGGCCCTGAGCCCGGTCCACTTCGCGGTCCGCAGCGAAAAAGCCAGCGCAGCCACCAGCGCCAGCGCTGTGCATACGCCGTAGGTGGGAATCGCTATGTGGCCGACATGGAAGAGAAGGGGGTACACGCGCCGCAGCGGGAGAGGTGGGACGTGGTGCAGAAAAAGACCGACCCGCTGGGCCGTGGGGCGATGCGCCGGTGAACCCGTCCTAAGACGGTGGGAACTCTCCGCGGTTCTTTAGGCATT
>JASHPM010000270.1 GCA_030038115.1 Acidobacteriaceae bacterium
CATTTGGTTTCCTAGAGGCTGAGAGAAGCACCCGTTCCCCGGGCCGCTCCGAATTGAACACCCTGGTAAGGGGCTGAGAGGAACCTTCCATGAAAGAACATTTCGAGTTTCTACCCACGGCCGGCACTTATGTGCGCAAGTGGATGCGCCGGCTCGCCGCAACCTCCTTTGAAGCGACGCGGCGCGGCATTGCGCTGGCCCTCGTGGTGCTGATGGTGCCGATGGGTCTGGCGACTGTGCCCGCGTTTGCGCAGGATGCACCACCGCCGCCGCCGGATCAGCAGGGCCCGCCGCCGCCGGACGATCAGGGTGCGCCGCCGCAGCAGTGGAATGCGCTAAGCACGGATCAGCTGAACCAGCTGGTGGCGCCGATTGCGCTCTATCCGGATTCGCTGGTGGCGCAGGTGCTGGCGGCTTCGACGTATCCGACGCAGGTAGTTGAGGCAGACCGGTTCGTGCAGTCGCAGGCCGGCGCGCCACCGGCTCAGATTGCGCAGATGGTGAACGGGCAGCAATGGGATCCCAGCGTGAAGGCGCTGTGCGCATTCCCTTCGGTGCTCGCCAACATGGATAAGAACCTAGACTGGACGACGCAGCTGGGTAACGCGTACTACAACCAGCCGCAGGACGTGATGAACGCGGTGCAGGGGCTTCGTCAGCAGGCATACTCCGCGGGACATCTGCAGTCGAGCCAGCAGCTTGCCGTGACCTACGCGCCGGGTGACATTGTCATTGCTCCTGCGAATCCGGCTGTGGTGTATGTGCCTTACTACAATCCCTGGGTGTTCTGGGGATTCCGGCCGTACTACGCGTGGTACGCGCCTCCTCCGCCGGTGGGATTCGTGGGAGGCTTCGGCTTCGGCTTTGGCATCGGGATCGGCGTCGGGTTGTGGGGTGGCTTTGGCTGGGGATGGGGGCACTGGGGCTTCGCCTGGGGTCCGCATCCGTACCTGGCGTTCGGCCACGGAATGTGGGTGTCACGCAGCGTGACGGTGGTGAACCACGGCTACTACGGCCGGTTTGACCGCGCACCGGGCGCACGCGCCTACAACGCGCAGGTGGCCCACGCTGCCTACGCACGCGGCTACGCCGCGGGAGCACGCGGCGGGTATAACGCGGGAGCCCATGCTGGGTATAACGCGGGAGCCCATGCTGGATATAACGCGGGAGCGCACGCGGGGTACAACGCGGGAGCACGCGCCGGCTACAACGCGGGTGTGAACCACGGCGCGGCCGCGAACAACAGCCATCCGGCGACGAATAACTACAATCGTCCGGCGACGAACAACTACAATCGCCCGACGCAGAACACAAGCCGGCCGACGACCAACAGCCGGCCAACAACGCAAAACAAGCCGGCGCAGCACACCAACAGCAAACCGGCGCCCAAGAGCGGCGGGAAAGGTCACGAGCACGGCCGGTAACAACCTCGGATAAAGCACGGCAGAGGGATGGCATAATGCCATCCCTCTGCCGTTTTTGGCGAGGATTTGCGAGGCGACGGGGCGTCGATCCGGGAGTGATGGAGCTGTGGTAAAACGGTTTGTTGCCTCCGAAGGGAGAGGCTCGTGATGAGTGCAAACCAGGATCGCCGCGCATTTTTAAAGGGGACGACTGCAGCCGCAGCCGCCGTGCTGACCGGAGCCGCATTGCCGCGCGCGGCAGGCGCCGCGACATTGCCCGTCATGCCCAACAATCCGCGGACGCAGGACGCGATGCCGACGCGCAACCTGGGCAGGACGGGTTATAAGGTTCGGATTTTCTCGCTGGGCGGGCAGGCGGCGCTGGAAAAGCCGAATAACGCCGAGGTTGCGGTGCCGATTATTAACCGTGCGCTCGATCTGGGCGTGAACTACCTGGATACTTCGTCCATTTACGGCGGCCCCTTGCGCTGGAGCGAACAGTACGTGGGCGAAGTGATGAAGACGCGGCGCAACGAGGCGTTTCTCGCGACGAAGACGAAGGAGCGGACACGCGAAGGCTCGATGCGGATGATCGACAAGTCGCTGGAGCTGCTGCACACGGATCATGTGGACCTGTGGCAGCTGCACGACATCGGAACGATGAAGGACATTAACGCGATCTTTGCGCCGGGCGGGGCGATGGAAGCGCTGGTGGAGATGCAGCAGCAGAAAGTGGTGCGGTATCTGGGCGTGACCGGGCATTTTCGTCCTGACGCGCTGGTGGAGGCGATCAACCGGCATCCTTTTGACTGCATTCTGATGGCGCTGAACGCCGCCGATCCGCATCACTTTACCTTCCAGGAACAGCTGCTGCCGCTGGCGGTCGAAAAACAGATGGGGATTATCGGGATGAAGATTCCGGGACGTGGGCGGTTGCTCTCGAGCTGGACGCCGCCGCCGCTGGAACAGCAGAAACATTCATGGGAAGGGATGGTGATCACGACGACGCCGGGCACGCTGACCATGCGGGAGGCGATCGGGTACACACTGTCGAAGCCGGTGAGCACGATCATCGTGGGCTGCGACTCAATCCCACAGCTCGAAGAGAACGTGCAGATCGCGCGGGAATTCACGCCCTATAACGATCAACAGATGGCGGCGCTGGCGGCCAGGGCGGAGCCGGTGTCGAAGCCGTCGTTGTTCTTCCGCTTCTACGATCACGACGCGGTGTGAGGACAGGCTGGACCAGCGGTACTGTGCAGGCATTCGCCACATTCCTGCCAGCAACTGTGATGTGGCTTGGCGTGCCCTTCGTGACCGTCTGGGGCTGGGTGCGCTGTATTAAGGCAGGAAAGCCGACGAAACCCTAAACTCTAATCCCTGAACTCTGTCCTCACACCGCGTCGTGATCGTAGAAGCGGAAGAACAACGACGGCTTCGACACCGGCTCCGCCCTGGCCGCCAGCGCCGCCATCTGTTGATCGTTATAGGGCGTGAATTCCCGCGCGATCTGCACGTTCTCTTCGAGCTGTGGGATTGAGTCGCAGCCCACGATGATCGTGCTCAC
>JASHPM010000271.1 GCA_030038115.1 Acidobacteriaceae bacterium
TTCGGTGGCGATGGGCCAGACGTCGGCGTGTCCGTTTTCTGGGCCGAGAACGGGGGTTTGGGTGAGTGTGAGTTTGGTGAGGTGTGCGCCAGAGCACGAGAAAGACGTGTCGATGCGGGGCATGCCGCGATGGCGAATCCACATATCAGCCCAGGCGGTGAGGTTGCGGCCGGAGGCGGACTGGAAGGCGGCGATGAGGTCGCTCCACGTGGCGTTCGAGTATTTGTGCTGGGCGAGGTAGAGCTGGAGGCCCTTCTGAAATGCCTCGTCGCCGAGGACGTAGTTCAGTTGGCGGAGAACGCCGGGGGCTTTGGAGTAGACGATGGCGCCGTAGGCGGATTTCGCGTCGCTGAGATTGGGGATTTCCTGATAGATGGGGGTGGTGCCCTGCGTTTCGTCGATGGCGTAAGCGGCGGGCTTGATGGATTGGTAGAAGTGCTGCCAGATGTCGTCGTTGGGGCGGAGTGCGGCGAGGGTTTTGTAGGCCATGTACTGCGCGAAGCCTTCCTTGAGCCAGAGGTCGTCGAACCAGCGCATGGTGGTAAAGTCGCCGAACCACTGGTGGGTGAGCTCATGGAGGACGAGGACCTGGCGGTTGAGGCGATTGAGGGCGGTGGGCGCGGTGCGAAACAGGACGGACTCTTCGCGGAGGAAAGTGCAGCCGGCGTGCTCCATGCCGCCGTAGGCGAAGCCGGGGATGAGGACCATTTCGTATTTGGGGAAGGGGAAGGGCTGGGCGAAGTAATCGGAGAGGTAGCGGATGCCGTCGGCGGCGGTTTGCTGGACGGCGGGAACCGCGTCCTGGGCTTTGGAGACCTGGGATTTGCGGACCCAGACGTTGGGCAGGCCGGGCGTGGGATGCACGTTGACGAAGGGTCCGGCGGCAAAGGCGAAGAGGTAGGTGGGGATGGGTTCGGTTTCAGAGAAGCGGGTGGTGAGCACCTGACCGTTGGCCTGGGCGGTGGCGGGCGCAGTGTTGGAGATGACGGACCACGCGGTGGGCGCGGTGAGGGTGAGAGTGAAGCGGGCTTTGAGGTCGGGCTGATCGAAGCAGGGGAAGGCCATGCTGGCGTCCATGGGGACGAAGAGGGTGTAAAGGTATTCGCTGCCGTCATCGTGGTCGTCGAAGCGGGTGATGGCTTTGCCGGCAACGCCGATGTTGGCGGTGAATTTCGCATCGACGGTGTTTTGGCCCGAACGGAGGGCGGCGGCGGGCAGGACGATGTGGCCGTGCTGGATGTCGGCGGGGATGGGTGCGTTGTTGAGGCGGAGTTCGGAGACGGCGCCGTCGCGGAAGTCGAGGAGGAGGGGTGCGGAGGCATCTGTGAGATGGAAACGAATCTGCTCAGTGGCCGGGGCGGAGGGCGCGCGCGGGGTGAGCTGGTAGCTGAGCTGGTAATGGAGATCGGAGACGCGGGCGGCGCGTTCCTGGGCGAGGGCGCGCGGGATGCCGTCGGGGATTTCTGCGGACTGGGCGGCGGTGGTGATGAATCCTAAAAAGGAGATGATGGCAGCTCGGGCTCCTGCGGAGAGGGTCAATTTCTGGTGGCCTCAAGAGAAAGTGGCCGGCGGCGAGAACGCATCGGGGCGGCTCTCCCAGCAATATAACCGCTGACTGGTATTGGAGTAAGTGCTGGGCGGACTGGGGCGGGGGGGCACCCTCTCCTGTTTCGCGGAGTTCCGTGGGAAAGCGGTGAGCACGGCAGGCAGATGGACGATAATTCTTTGCGGAGACTTCGATGATGAGATGGGCGTGGTGGGTGGTGGGGGCGCTTCTGCTGAACGGGGCGCCGGGGCAGGGTTTTGCGCAGGAGACGAGTGCGGCGCAGGAAACGATTGTGGTGGATGCGAAGGCGCAGGGGACGCCGTTCCCGCATTTCTGGGAGGAAATGTTCGGGTCGGGGCGCGCGAACCTGGCGATGCGGCAGAGCTACCGCGACGATCTGGATCGCGTGAGGAAGGTGACGGACTTCCGATATGTGCGCTTCCATGGAATCTTCGACGACGAGAACGGCGTTTACAACGAGGATTGGCAGGGTACTCCGTACTACAACTGGTCGTACGTGGATCAGATTTACGACGGGCTGCTGGCGCACGAGATCCGGCCGTTCGTGGAGATCAGCTTTATGCCGAAGGCACTGGCCGCGACCGTGCAGTATCACGCCTTCTGGTACAAGCCGATTCCGTCGCCGCCAAAGGATTACACGAAGTGGGACGCACTGATGCGAGCGTTCGCGCAGCACCTGGTGGACAGGTACGGGATCGATGAGGTTGCAAGCTGGTATTTCGAAGTGTGGAACGAGCCGAACATCGATTTCTGGATCGGGAAGCCGGCCGAGGAGACTTATTTCGAGCTGTACGATCACACGGCTCGGGCGCTGAAGGCAGTGAACGAGAGGATACGCGTGGGAGGGCCGGCCACAGCGCAGGCGGCGTGGGTGGGCGACCTGATCGCGCATGCGGCGGCGAACGATGTGCCGCTGGATTTTGTCTCGACGCACGTGTACGGGAACGATTCGGCGAAGGATGTGTTCCACGATGACCGGCCGATGGCGCCGCACCAGATGGTGTGCGCGGCGGTGGATAAGGTGCATGACGAGATCGCGCATTCGGCGCGGCCGAAGCTTCCGCTGATCTGGAGCGAGTTCAACGCGACATATATGAACCAGCAGGCGATTACCGATTCGATTTACATGGGGCCGTGGCTGGCGGATACGATCTCGAAGTGCGATGGCAAGACGCTGATGATGTCGTACTGGAGCTTCTCGGATGTGTTCGAGGAGCAGGGCGTGGTGAGGACGCCGTTCTATGGCGGATACGGGCTGGTGGCGGAGGATGGAATTCCGAAGCCGGCGTACGACGCGTTTATGCTGCTGCATGAGCTCGGCGATGAGCGGCTTCCCGCACCCAAGGACGAGGCGCTGGTGACGCGGCGGAAAGACGGGACGATCGTGATCGCGGTGTGGAATCTTGTGGAACCCAATGCACAAGGATCCGGTGCGGAGGGCGCTGACAAGACGGTGACGTTCGATCTGTACGGCATCGGGCCATTCCAGCCCCAGGCACACCACGGTGTGGCGGCTTTGGAGATCAAAGCCACGCGCGCGGAGGTGCAACGCGTGGATCAGACGCACGGCGACACCCTGGATGCGTGGAGGAGGATCGGTAGCCCGCCGTGGCCGACCGAAGACCAGATTGACCTTTTGCGCAAAGCGTCGGAGCTGGGGCCGCCGGAGGAGATGCCAATTCATGGTCACCGGTTGACGCTGACGCTGCCACCGATGGGGCTGGCGGTGGTGGAGATCAAGTAGCAGGTTACAGGTTGCAGGTTGCAGGTTACGGGTTACGGGTTGCAGGAAAGGCGTGGAAGGTGCAAAGGACGGCGGCAGTTGTGTTGGGATTGTGTGGGCTGGCGGGGATGGGCTCGATGGATGCGGGGGCACAAGCCAAGCCGATTCGGATCATGCTGCTCGATGGAGAGAGCGGCGGGCCGTATCACAACTGGAGGCTGACCACGCCGGTCCTGAAGAAGGAGCTGGAGGAGACTGGGCTTTTCGAGGTCACGGTGGTGACGGCTCCGGAGTGGGGTGGGGATTTCACTCAGTTCAAGCCGGACTTCGGCAAGTATCGGGCGATTGTTTCGAACTACGATGCGCCGGACTGGCCGGAGAAACTGCGCGCGCAGTTCGAGGAGTATGTGCGGAATGGCGGCGGGCTGGTGGTTGTGCACGCCGCGGACAACGCGTTTCCGCACTGGGCGGCCTGGAACGAGATGATCGGGATTGGCGGGTGGCGCGGACGTGACGAGAGCGCCGGCCCAATGTGGTACTACCAGGATGGAAAGCTGGTTTCGGACACGACGCCGGGCAAGGCGGGGTATCACGGAGCGCGGCTGCCCTTTCAGGTGGAGACGCGGGCGGCGGACGATCCGATCATGAAAGGGCTGCCGCCGGTGTGGATGCATGCGGCCGATGAGCTGTATGGCACCCTTCGCGGACCCGGGAAGAACATGACGGTGCTGGCGACGGCGTATTCCGACCCCAAGAACCATGGCACCGGACATGATGAGCCGATGCTGTTGACGGTGCGCTACGGCAGGGGCCGCGTGTTCCATACACCGATGGGGCACGATGTGGCGGCGCTGAGCTGCGTGGGATTCATCACGACTCTGCAGCGGGGAACGGAGTGGGCGGCGACGGGGAAGGTGACACAGCGTGTGCCGACGAATTTTCCGACGGCGACCTCGACGAGTGTGCGCGTGGATATCGAGGAGATGGATCCGGATTTTCTGAAGGGGGCGGGCGATCCGATACGAAGCCGGTAGCCGGCAGCGGCTATTCGCCCTCCTGGAACATTTCAAGGAGAAGCTCGGCGGCCTGATGGGCGTCGAAGCTGCGGAATTCCGGCGTGAGCTCGAGGGCCTGCGCTTTGGGCGCGAGGCTTTTGAGTGCAGCGAGCACGGTGGCGGAAGGCATTTGGGGCGTGCCCGGTCCCACGAGGATATAGTCGACAGGATGCACCTGGAGGAGGATGCGCGCGTCGCTGACGAGGCTGGCGGATTTGACGTCGTAGCCATGCTGTGTGAGGACGGCGCGGACGAAGGCGCCGAGGTCGGGCGAGCGGTCGACGACCAGAACACGATGGCCGGGCTGGCCGTGCCAAGTGGGCGTGGACGATTGACGGAGAAACGAGACGACGGCTTCCTGCTCGGTCGGGAGCGATTCAAGGACAGTGGAGAGCAGAGTAATCTCGAGGACTTCCGTGAC
>JASHPM010000272.1 GCA_030038115.1 Acidobacteriaceae bacterium
TGCGCTTCCGCTCCAACTGGCTGATCTACCTGCACTACGATCCACGCTTTGACACGCTTCGCGGCGAGGGCCAGTTCCAGGCGCTGCTCGATCGAATCGGTCCGTCGACGGAGAGCGTGAAGATCGCACAACGCTGAGTTCAGCTGGCGCGAGCGTGCGTGCACCCTTTATGGGAGATATTGGGCGGGGATCTGATCGGTGGCGTTCTCGGCCTGCCAAAGAATCTCGATTACATGCCAGTTTTGGCCGTCGTAGACGGCCTGGATGGAGTTGATGCCGCGAGCGAGCGGCTGGCCGGCGAGAGAAGTGGTGTAGGTACTCCAGAGATGGGCGACCTTGCCAAAGGTTTCAGACTGATATTTGATCTGATGCTCGGTGACGACTTCGTCGCCGTTTTTGGCAACGGCGGCAATCCAGTCGTCGACGGTGAGAACGTGTGGGCCGTCGGGGCGGACGGGGATGAGGCGCACGTTGGGAAGGAGGACCTGGCGGAAACAGGTACGGTCCTTGTTGGCGGGGCCGGAGACGGCGTCGTCCAGAGCGACGATGAGCTGGTCGAGGGTGGCGGTGGATGGGCAGGGTGCAGGAGCCGGGTTTTGGGCTGGAGTTTGAGCGTGCGTGGACGCATGGATCGAAACCAGGAACAGGAGGCATCCGGCGGCTATGACAGGAAAGGCGAAGCGGCGCATGGAGGGAGTGTAGTCCACGCAGGACGCGAAGGAGCTTTGGGAGCGAGATAAGCGGGATGCCGCCCGTGGGCCTCCTTTTTCGGATTCCTATGGACATTGCAAAGGAGATGTGCTAGCTTCTTTGGCATGTCCAAAGGAGCGGAAATGGGTGGCGGCAAATCGGAAGTGCTGCAGGGAACGCTGGATCTGATGATCCTGAAGACTCTATACGCTTTGGGACCTCAGCATGGGTTTGGGATTGCGCGACGCATCGAGCAGCTGAGCCAGGATGTACTGCAACTGAACGAAGGCACGGTCTACACATCGCTGCTCCGGCTCCAGCAGCAGGGCTGGATCGCCTCCAAATGGGGACAATCGGAAAACAATCGTAAGGCGCGGTTCTACTCCATCACCAAATCGGGGCTGAAGCAGCTGGAGCTGGAGACGGAAAACTGGGAGCGTATTTCCGGGGTGATTGGACGGGTGCTGCGGCTGGAAAGGCAGGGATGAGCATGAGGCAGAGGCTGCGCGTTATCGTTTCCAGGGCCTGGGCGCTGTTTGCGAGCAGAAATGCGGATCCGGAGTTCGAGGACGAATTGCAGACGCATCTGCAAATGCTGACCGAGCGATTTGCCAGTCAGGGCATGTCCGCGAAGGATGCAGCCAGCGCGGCTCGACGCCAGCTTGGCAACACGACTCTGTTGCAGCAAAGGCAGAGGGAGGCGCGGACCTTCCTGTCGCTGTCGAATCTTTGGGGCGATGTGCGCTTTGGGGGGCGCATGCTGCGCAGAAGTCCGGGATCGAATGCCGCGGTGGTGGTGGCCCTGGCGCTGGGGATCGGGATGATTTCCGCGATGTTCAGCTTTGTGAATGCGTTGTTACTGCGACCGCCAGCGGGAGTCGACACCCCCGGAACCTTGTTCGAGATCTGGCAGCACAACCGCGCCTCTGCGGGCATTGAAAGCTATTTCCCCTTCACGTATCCCGACTACAGGGACTATAGCAATCGCAGCCAGGCCTTTAGTGGGCTCCTGGCGTTCGATGGAGATGGAGCGCCCGCGATCTGGAATCGCGCGGGGGAGGGAGAGGTGGTCCAGGGGCAGCTTGTCTCAGGAAACTTCTTTTCGCTGCTGGGAGTGAACGCTGCGTTGGGACGCATTCTCTCAGACGCCGACGACCAGCAGGGGAATCCGCAACCGGTAGTGGTGCTGAGCGATTCTTTCTGGCGACACAGGATGGGCGCCGATCCTCACGTTGTGGGGAAGGCGATGACGCTGAACGGGTCGAGCTTCAGAGTGGTGGGTGTTGCAGCGGCTGGGTTCGAGGGACTGGTTGTGGGCAACGAGCCAGAATTCTGGGTTCCGCTGACGATGCAGGAGCAGTTCACACGCGACCGAGACAGAATGACCGACCGGCAGGCTTATTGGCTGCTGGTGGTGGGGCGGCTGCGCGCGGGTATGCATGGGGCTCAGGCGCGGGCAGAAATGCACACGCTGGCTCGCCAGCTGGAGATCGAACATCCCGATTCGAATAAGAATATCGACGCCATGGTGTATCCCGCAGCGCTTGTGCCGGGGCC
The DNA here is from genome assembly GCA_030038115.1 of Acidobacteriaceae bacterium. GTDB lineage: Bacteria > Acidobacteriota > Terriglobia > Terriglobales > Acidobacteriaceae > Palsa-343. The sequence continues at coordinate 2,248 of JASHPM010000272.1, forward strand.
CTTTCGCGGTTATGTGGGCTTGTTTACCGGGCTGCTGATGGCGGTTTTCGGCCTGGTACTGCTGATTGCGTGTACTAATGCCGCGAGCCTGTTGCTGGCGCGGGCCACCGGGAGGGCGCGCGAGATGGCGATTCGTCAGGCGCTGGGAGCGGGCCGCGGACGGCTGATTCTCCAACTGGTGGTCGAAAGTCTGCTGCTGTCTTCCATCGCAGGAGCGGCCGGGGTGGCTCTGGCCTGGTGGGAGACCGATATGTTGCTGGCACTTAAGCCGGCGAGCATACCGATCTCGCTGCGGGTTCCCCTCGATTGGCGGGTGCTGCTGTTCACCGGCGCAGTGAGTGTGCTGACGGGAATGGTGTTCGGGATGATTCCGGCGCTGCGCAGTACGCGCGTGGACGCGGCGCCTGTGCTGAAGGAAGAGACGCAGACCGGGAGCGTGAGGAAATCGCGGCTGCGCAGCCTGCTGATGATTGGCGAAGTTGCGACGTGTACCGTGCTGTTGGCGGGCGCGGCTCTGTGTGTGCGCAGTCTGCGCAATGCTAACTCCATCGATCCTGGTTTCGACACGCATCACATCGCTGTGGCCACTCTCGATCCGGCGAGCCTCGGTTACTCCGACGAAAAGACGGAAGCCTTTTACCGGGACTTACTGGAGCATGTTCGTATGCTGCCCAATGTAATCGCGGCGAGTTATGTGGATCACCTACCCCTGGGAACAGCGCGGGAAGCGACGTCGGTTAGATCGCATGTGGGTGCGAAGAACCCGACCATGGTCGATGTTTTCAGTGTCGGACCGGATTACTTCGCGACCATGGGAATTACACTGCTGAGGGGCCGCGACTTTACGCGGAGCGAACTCACGAAGGGGCCAGCGACCGTGGCGATCGTCAACGAGACACTGGCGCAGAGAATGTGGCCAGGCCGCGACCCCGTGGGTCAGCGGATGGCAATCGGTGATCAGAAGATCGAGACCGAGGTGATTGGGGTGGCGAAGACGGGAAAGTACCGAACGCTGGGCGAAGAGCCGTTGCCGGTTCTCTATCGCGGCAGCATGCCGCCGCAGCGAACGCTGCTGGTACGCAGCTCGGGCGATGCGCGGCCGCTGCTGGATGCGGTGCGGCGGGAGGTGCAGAGTGTCGATCCCAGCATGGCGGCGACGGATCTCGAGACCATCGAGCAGTACATGGCTTTCCCGCTGTTTCCGGCGCACACGATCGGGCTGCTGCTGGGAGTATCAGGGATTCTGGCGGTGGTGCTGACGGCCATCGGATTGTTTGGCCTGATTGCGTATGTCGTGTCGCAGCAAACCCACGAGATCGGCATCCGCCTGGCGTTGGGGGCGAGGCGGGAAGATGTGCTGAAGCTGGTGCTGAGGCAGGGGCTCCTGATCACGATGATCGGTTTGGCGATCGGGCTCGGCGCTGGTCTTGCGGCGACGCGGCTGCTGGCTGTGCTGCTGTACGGAATTCGGCCGGACGATCCGGTCACCTTCCTGGGTGTCTCCGCCGGGCTAACGGCTGTAGCGCTGCTGGCTTGCTATATACCGGCGCGCAGAGCGATCCGAATCGACCCGATGAGCGCACTGCGGCATGAGTAAACGCCGCGGCGATGGTCAGCCGGCGAGGATCGGCTGCATCAGGTCTTTCGCGAACTCGAAGAGAGGCATGCCGTAGAAATCCTGGGTGCGGCCGGTGGGCGAGTAGCCGTTTTTTCGGTAGAAGGAAATCGCGCGCGCGAGAGGTTCCGTGGTGTCGAGAGTCACGCGGCGGCAGCCGCGCGATTGCAGCAAAGCTTCGGCCGATGCGAGCAGTTGCCCGGCGACACCGCGGCCCTGGCAATCAGAGCAGACAGCCATGCCGCGGAGATGGCCCTCGGTCGAGCTGGTCATGCCGGCGGCGATGGTTCCGATGAGGCGGCCGGAGGAGTTCACGGCCACGAGAATCGTCATGTTGGCGGAGCGATGCTGAAGAGTCTCGAGGGAAGGCACCGTGTCAGCGAAAGCCTCCGGCGTGTATGCGCGGCGGAAAGGTTCAAAGGCCTCGCGGAGACATTCGAGAATCGCAACGAAGTCCTGAGGGGCGGCGTGACGGATGATGCAGGGCGCTGGCGTAGTCATGAACTCGGCCGGAGTGAGCGGCGCTCAGGCAGTCAGGGCCGGCACGCGTTGCATTTCGTCGAGGATGGCTTGCGTGGCGGCCGCGGGATCGGAAGCCTGGGTAATGGGGCGACCGATCACGAGAAAACTGGCACCGGCCGAGAGTGCGGCGGCGGGGGTCGCGATACGTTTCTGGTCGCTGACCTGAGCGCCGGCAGGGCGAATGCCCGGGATCACGAGCGTGAAGGCGGGGTAGCGCTGGCGCAGAGCCGCGACTTCCTCGGCGCTGGCGACGAAGCCTGTGATGCCGGCGGCGGATGCGGTGTCCGCGAGGCGGAGGACCTGGTTCTCGGGCGAGTGGTCGATGCCGATGGCGGCGAGCTGGAGCTGATCCATGCTGGTGAGGACGGTGACGGCGAGCAGTTGCGGCGGGTTGGGGACGCAGTCAGCGGCTTCGACAGCGGCTTCGAGCATGGCGGGGCCACCGGCGGCGTGGACGGTGAGAAGTTCCGCGCCCAGGGCGGCGACGGAGCGCACAGCGCCGGCAACAGTGTTGGGAATGTCGTGGAGCTTGAGGTCAAGAAAGACGGAGAAGCCGCGGCTGCGGAGTTCGTGGACGATGGCGTTGCCTGCGACGAGGTAGAGCTCGAGACCGACTTTGAACCAGCGACACAGCCCTTTGAGCTGATCGGCGAGAGCGAGGGCGGGCGGGGCACTGGGGTAATCGAGGGCGACGATCAGCCGCTGGTCCATGACTTCATGGTGACATGAGTGGGATATCCTGGCGAGGAGGTAATTACCCGAAAGAGCAATGCTGTTTCGTTTTGAAACCGCTTCTAATAATGAGGGCGGCCTGCTCCGATGACAGAGGGTGAGGGAACCATTTCTGTGAAGTCGACCAACACTGCGATCGAATCGCGTCTGGAGTTCATTCGATCGGGCAACGGATTCGCGCATGGGAGTTCCACTGCGGCGAGCACCATGGAAGCATGGGCGGATCCGCCGAATCCCGCCACCCTGGAAAAGAATGAGGCCAGTGAGACGGCGCTGAGTCCGGCGCGGGGCGGGAAGGACGCCGGGAACGACTCAACAGTTATGGCTCCGGAGCACCGGCCGCGATCGATCGCGGAGCTGGGGATGCGGCGGGCGATCGTCGAAGACCTTGCCGTGAAGACGCTGTATCTGTCGGGAACGATCTCGACGCGGGAACTGGCCCGGCAGTTGCGGGTGAGCGTGAACGTGGCGGACGAGCTGGTGGGCCGCATGCGAACCGCTTTGCTGTGTCAGGTGGCGGGCATGACGGCGAACCTGCCCACTCTGGCGCTGACCGAGCAGGGCAGGAAGCGTGGACTGGAGCTGCTGTCGCAGAGCCAGTATGCGGGAGCGGCGCCGGTCTCTCTGGAGAGCTACGTTGCGCAGGTGCGGAAGCAGAGCGTGCGCAAGATAGTGGTGCGGAAGGCGGACGTGGAGCGGGCCTTTGGCGATCTGATCCTGGACAGCAAGGTTCTGGGTCAGATTGGGACGGGGCTGAATTCCGGCGCGTCGATTTTTGTGCATGGGCCGGCGGGAGTGGGCAAGACCCTGATCGCGGAGACCATGTCGCGAGTGCTGGCCGAAGACGATGTGTGGATCCCGTACGCGGTGGATGTGGATGGGCAGACAATCGCGGTCTACGATCCGATGGTTCATAAGCGTGTGGAGGGATTTGACAGCGAGACACATGACGAGCGATGGGTACGGTGCCAGCGGCCGTCGGTGCTGGTAGGCGGCGAGCTGACCATCGACATGCTGGATCTGCAGTTCAACACGAGCACGAAGTATTACACCGGGCCGGTGCAGATGAAGGCCAACAACGGCGTGCTGATCCTGGATGATTTTGGGCGGCAGAGGGTGCGGCCGGAGGATCTGCTGAACCGATGGGTGGTGCCGCTGGATCGCGGGATCGATTTTCTGACGATGATGGGGGGAAGGAAAATCGAGATTCCGTTCGAGATGCTGGTGGTGTTCGCGACGAACATGGATCCGGCGGACCTGGTGGACGCGGCGTTTCTGCGCAGGATGCAGACGAAGATTCGCGTGGACACAGCGACGGACGACCAGTTCCGGCAGATTTTTCGGCGCGTAGCCGGGCGGCGCGGGTTAACGGTGGACGAGGGCGCGCTGAGTGACCTGATCGCCGTGATCCGCGACGGTCTGCGTGAGGAGCTACGCGCGTGCCAGCCGCGGGACCTGGTGAATCAGGTCTGCTGGTCGGCGCAGTATGAGGACCGGAGACCGATGCTCGATCGCGGGTCGCTGATGGGCGCCGTGGAAGCGTATTTTCTGACTAAGGCGTAGAGGCAGCCAGCAGCCAGCAGCCAATAGCCAGGAGCCGGTCGCAGGCGGCCACTCGACCGACTCGGTGGCGCGGCGGGCTACGCGCAAGCCGATAGAATGAAGGCTGAGTGATGAGGCCCTCCTGCGCCTTCGCCGTGGCGGTTTGTTGCGCGGTTGCTAGCGGGGGCGCGCAGCAAACAGCCCCAAGACAGACGACTCCCCAGGATAGCGCGGCGCAGACGACGCTGACAGTGCAGACCACGCTGGTGGAAGTACCGGTGCTGGTGAAAACGAAGAGTGGTCAGGTCGTTTTTGAGCTAAAGGCAGATGACTTTCTGCTGACGGACGACGGAGCGCCGCAGAAGATCCGGATTGAGCAGGACACGGATGCGCAGCCGCTGGCGCTGGCGATCGTAGTGGAGACGGGCGGCGCGGGGGCGCGGCATATCGCGGACTACGAGCAGCTGGATGCGATCCTCGACGCGCTGGTGGGGAACGTGGAGCATCGCGTAGCGCTTATTGGGTTCGACAGCCGGCCGCAACTGCTGATGGCGTTCACGCACAACACCGAGGATGTTTCGGAGCGGTTGTCACGGCTGAATCCCGGGGACAACGGAGCGGCGATTCTGGATGGGATCGCGATGGCGGTGGATCAGCTGCGGGCGCAGCCGCCGCGGTTCCGGCGGGCGATTCTGCTGCTGAGCGAGACGCACGACCAGGGCAGCAAGACAACCCTGAATGATGCGCTGCGGCTGATCAGCGACACCAACACGACGATCTACAGTTTTGGGTTTTCGAGCACCGGCGCGGCGGTGAGCCACGAGGCATCGAAATGGGAGCGGCTCAATGAGCCAGGCCCGGCGCATGGGTGCTTCAGCCGCGATGGGACCGATCCGGTGAGCATGACGGAATATGAGGGGCACTACAGCCGGCAGGTGCTGGATTGCATCAGCGAACTGGCGCCGCCGCTGCGCCTGGCAACGATGGCTTTTCTGGCGGCGAGCGATGGACTGCGGAAGAACACTTCAGAATCGATTGCGAAACTGACGGGCGGGGAGTTTTTTCATTTCCACGATGCGAAGGATTTGAAGGCGGGGCTGATCCGGATCGCCAACGATGTGCCGAATTATTATGTGCTGAGCTTTCGGCCGACGTCGGTCACACCGGGATTGCACGCGCTGCATGTGCAGATTCGGAATCGGCCGCAGCTGGTGTACAGGGCGCGCAGCGAGTATTGGATCGACAGCGATGATGAGACTCGCTGATGGCCGACGAATCGTGGGGAGAAGGCGGCGGACTAACATCGTAAGCGATGCGATCACACAAGATTTCGTTCACGATTGCGATGACGGCGATCAGCCGCGCGCTGTTGTTGCGGGATCAGCTGCTGGGGCGGGTGCGCCCCGTCGTGGATGGGAGCACAGACAGGGCGACGATTGAGCGGCATCGGATTGAGAGCGGGGCGAATGTCCTGGATGCGGTGTGGGTAAGGCCGACGGCTGTGCCGGTGCGGGCGGTAATGCTGGTTTGTCATGGGATCGGCGAGACTGTCGGGCACTGGGTTCCGGTGCAGGAGTTACTGGCCGAGCATGGGGCCGCGTCGCTGGTCTTCGACTATTCGGGGTATGGGCAGAGCTCGGGGCGGATTGAGGCGGCGCAGTGCGAGCGCGATGCAATTGCGGCCTTCGAGTATCTGGAAAAGCTGGCGCCGGGGGTCGAGATCGCGGTGCTGGGATTTTCGCTGGGCAGCGGGATTGGGGCGGCAGTAATGCACCGGGTGCGAGCGAGCCGGCTGGTGTTGTGCGCAGGGTTCACGTCGTTTCGGGCGGCGGCGCATTCGGTGGGGGTTCCATTGGGACTGGGGCCCCTGGTTCCGCGGCTTTGGCACGCGGAGGAGTCGCTGCGTGGGTGCACGGTCCCGATCCTGGTTGTGCATGGGGAGCGGGATCAGGTGTTTCCGGTCGAGATGGCGGCGGAACTGGCGGCGTGCTGCAGGGCAGAGACGGTCATCGTGCCGAATCTAAGACACGCGGAACCCTATTATCGGCCGCAGGCGGAATACTGGGCGCCGATTATCAACTGGATCGAGGGACTGAATGGCCGGTAGACGACGGACCCCAGTCCAGGAGAAATCGTGCGCCTGTTGGCGTGATGGCTGGGGTCCGGAAACTCGGGGGATGGACCGGAAACGGTCTACTGTGCCGGATCAAGACCGGCGGGGAGCAGCAGCTGGTCCAGCTGGGCCACCTGAGGGTTCGTGCCGATCAGCTCGACTTTGACGGGGGCCAGGCCCTGGTCGCTGAAGCCGAGGGCTTCGGCCGCGGCCCAGGAGAGGTCGATGACACGGCTCTCGGGGACCGGACCGCGGTCATTAACGACCACGATGACCGAGCGGTTGTTCTGCAGGTTCGTGACTTTAAGGACAGAACCAAGCGGCAGGGTGCGATGGGCGCAGGTGAGCTGGTTCTCGTCGAAGGGCTCACCGCTGGCGGTGGTCTTGCCCTGGAAGAACTTGCCGTACCAGGAGGCTATGCCGAGCTGATACCAGTGGTGACTGACGATAATCTGGGGGTTGAGGTGTTCGGCCGGGGAAGCGGCCTGAGCGCCGGCAACGCCCAAAATGGTGGCGAGAACAGCACCGGCGATGGGGAAAAAGCGGCGAGGACGGCCAGCGTTATCTGATTGTCGGATAGCGTTCATGTTCCTCCTCCTTAAATTGTAGGAATCCTGGCAGCGTAAGTCAAACAACCAGAACCATTTATTTCAACACCGGTACTTGCTTCGTTATGCGTTCTGTGGTAGCCAGAAAGGCAGATTTTGGCTCTCCGCAGGCAAACAGCTTACCTCCCGTCGCTGTGCAAGCAAATCACCAGGAAGTAGACCTGCAAGGTACGATGACAGTAACCGGGGGATGGGCCGCCCGGGTGATAAAGAAGGATTCAAGTTTCCTCCGGAAGCCTAATGGTGTCAAGGAGATGGCGGAATTGCCAATAGCGCTGACGATAGCCGGTTTTGACCCATCGTCGGGGGCTGGAGTGACGGCGGACCTACAAGTCTTTGCGGGGCATGGGGTTACTGGGGTATCCGCGATTACGGCGCTAACCGTCCAGTCAACCAGGGGGGTACGGCGGGTAGAACCGGTCAGTGGGGATTTGCTGCGCGAAGCGCTGGACTGCCTGGTAGGGGACATGGCCATCTCCGGGGTAAAGATCGGGATGCTGGGGACGGCGGAGTTGGTGGGGGTGGCGGCAGATTTCCTGCGAGGGGCGGGGATTCCGCGAGAGCGGGTCGTGCTGGACCCGGTGATCCGGGCGAGTTCCGGGGCGCAGCTGCTGGAGCGGGAGGGGGTGCGGCGGGTGGTGGCGGAACTGCTGCCGCTGGTGGGATGGGTGACGCCGAATCTCTCTGAGGCTGGGGTGCTGTTGGGGGCGGGGGTGCCGGGACGCAAGGACGTGCCGGGGGTGGCTGCCAGGTTACAGGCGCTGGTTGGGAAGGAAACAACGCCACCCTGGCCGCGCCAAACCCAGGCGCGACCAGAATGGGGCACACAGGGCGGGTCGGGGCTGAGTGTGGTAGTGACCGGGGGGCATCTGGAGCCGCCGGATGATTTTCTGCGGACGGCTTCGGGCGAGGAGACCTGGGTTCCGGGGACGCGGATCGAGGCCAGGTCAACGCATGGAACGGGGTGCGCGTTCTCGTCGGCGCTGCTGTGCCGGCTACTGCTCGGGGATGGTCCGCTCGAGGCGGTGCGGGGGGCAAAAGCGTGGGTGAGAGAAATGCTCGTCGAGAGGCGGCCCATTTCCCAGAACCAGGTCTAGATCGTGGTCCAGTCGAGGATAACCTTACCGGTTTGGCCGCCGATCATGGCTTCGAAACCTTTTTCATAATCCCTGTAGCTGAAACGGTGGGTGATGACGGGCGAGATGTTAACGCCGGAAGTGACGAGGACGGACATTTTGTACCAGGTCTCGTACATTTCGCGACCGTAGATGCCGCGAATGGTCAGCATATTGAAGATGATTTTGCGCCAGTCGGTTTCCATGGGTTTGGCGGGAATGCCCAGGACAGCGATGCGGCCGCCGTGGCACATGTTGTCGATCATTTCGGAAAAAGCGACGTGGCTGCCGGACATCTCGAGGCCGACGTCGAAGCCCTCCTGCATACCGAGCTGCTTCTGGACCTGGACAACGGGGGTCTGGCGGGGATCGACGGCGATGGTGGCTCCCATTTTGCGGGCGAGGTCGAGACGGAAGGGGTTGAGGTCGGTGACAGCGACGTAGCGCGCTCCAGCGTGGCGAACGATGGGAATGGCCATGAGGCCGATGGGACCGGCGCCGGAGATGAGGACGTCTTCGCCGAGGACGGGAAAGGCGAGCGCGGTGTGAACCGCGTTGCCAAAGGGATCGAAGATGGCGGCAATTTCTTCGGAGACGCCGGTGTGGTGGCGCCAGATGTTGGTCATAGGCAGGGTGATGTATTCAGCGAAAGCGCCGGGGCGGTTGACGCCGACGCCTGAGGTGTAAGCGCAGAGATGGCGCCGGCCAGCGAGGCAGTTGCGGCAGCGTCCGCAGGTGACGTGGCCTTCACCAGAGACGAGGTCGCCGACATGGAAGTCAGAAACGTTGGAGCCGACGGCGGCGATTTCGCCAACGAACTCATGGCCGATGACCATAGGAACGGGAATGGTCTGGCGGGCCCACTCGTCCCACTGATAAATGTGGACGTCGGTGCCGCAGATGCCGGTGCGGCGGACGCGGATGAGGACGTCGTTGATGCCGTATTCGGGCTCGGCTACGTCCTCGAGCCAGAGGCCGCGCTCGGCACGTGCCTTGACAAGTGCTCGCATGCTTCTCCTCGGAGAATTCCTCTATGAGAGTAAGGCATCCGGGGTCATCACGTTGCGATGAGAGAGACACGGCGCATGGGCGCGGTCGAAATGTTGACGAGCGTGGATCGGGGGTCGAGAATACGGAAACAATGTCAATCAATAGAAGTGGGTTCTTGTGCGTGCTCGCGGTGAGCGCGTTTTTTGTTGTTTTCGGAATGCAGGCGCCGCAGGCGGGCGCTCAATCCACAGCAGCACAGGCGGAAAAGGCTGCGAAACAGGCGCTGGATCCGTTGGCGGTGAGCGCTTTCGACGCGTCGCTGAAGTACGCCGGCCAGGAGATGATCGCGAGGCCGGTGAACGGCTCCACGCACGAGATCACGTACACGATTGAGGGGCCGGGTCCGGGCGAGAAAGGCACCGTGCAGTACCGGATCTACGACAATCCGGCTGCAGCAGCGGCGCACGCCGATCCAAACCTCGACCAGCAGAGGCAGGAGGCATCGGAAAACGATACTCCGCACGGGCAGTTTCGGATGTACCACTCGAATCTGAGCGGGTCGGCGCTGGCGCAGGATGTGCCGCAGACATTCCACTGCCGCGCGCTGGCGAACAAGGGGACGTGGTCGCGCTGTTATTACTACGCGGGCGGGGAGTCGAATATTGTCGTGGTGGGCACAACGAATTCCACGCAGGCGAATGAAGCGATCATGATCACGGCGATGGGCGCGCAGACGCTGGCGGCTGCGAAGTAGCCGTCAAAAGCGGAACCCTCCACCGAATAGAGATCGCCTCACCCTGCCCAGTAGCTGCGATCCAGTGTGCGGTATTGGATGGCTTCGGCGATGTGGGGGACGGCGAGGCTTTCGGCGGCTTCGAGGTCGGCGATGGTGCGGGCGACTTTGAGGATGCGGTCGTGGGCGCGGGCGGTGAGTCCCTGCTGAAGCATGGCGCGCTCGAGGAGTTTTTCGGCGTCGGGAGAGAGCTCGCAGAAGGTGCGAATCTGGCGGGTACCCATTTGCGCGTTGGAGAAGATTTTTTCTTTGGCGGAGGCGAAGCGCAGGCGCTGACGTTCGCGCGCAGCGAGGACGCGGGCACGAATGGTCGCGGAATTTTCGATGGCAGCGGCTCCGCGGAGTTCCTTGTACTGAACGGCGGGGACCTCGATGTGGATGTCGATGCGGTCCAGCAAAGGGCCGCTGATTTTTGCGACGTAGCGCTGGATGAGCGGCGGGGTACAGTGGCACTCGCGCGTCTTGTCGTTGAAATAGCCGCAGGGACAGGGATTCATAGC
>JASHPM010000273.1 GCA_030038115.1 Acidobacteriaceae bacterium
GTGAACCAGCTGCCGAAGGTGAGCGGAAGCTCGGCGCAGCCGGGCGCGTCGAACGCGCTGAACCAGGTTTTCGAAGCGGCCTTCAAAGAGGCCGAGAATTTCAAGGACGATTACGTCTCGACGGAGCACCTGCTGCTGGCGCTGACCCGGCAGAAGAACGACGGCGCGCAGCTGCTGCTGGGTTCGCTGGGAGCGACGCATGATGCGATTCTGAAAAGCCTGGCGGCGGTGCGCGGCAGCCAGCGCGTGACCGATCAGAATCCCGAGGCGAAGTACCAGGCGCTGGAGAAATATGCGAAGGACCTGACCGACCTGGCGCGGCGGGGCAAGCTGGATCCGGTGATCGGGCGCGACGAGGAGATCCGGCGGGTGATCCAGGTGCTGTCGCGGCGGACGAAGAACAATCCGGTGCTGATTGGCGAGCCGGGCGTGGGCAAGACGGCCATCGTCGAGGGGCTGGCGCGGCGGATTGTGCACGGCGACGTGCCGGACATTCTGCGCGACAAGCGGGTGATCTCGCTCGACCTGGGTGCGATGCTGGCGGGCGCGAAGTATCGCGGCGAGTTTGAGGACCGGTTGAAGGCGGTGCTGAAGGAGATCGAGGAGTCGAACGGGGAGATTGTGCTCTTCATCGACGAGCTGCACACGCTGGTGGGCGCGGGCGCGGCGGAAGGGGCTATTGACGCCTCGAACATGCTGAAGCCGGCGCTGGCGAGGGGCGAGTTGCGGGCGATTGGCGCGACGACTCTGAATGAGTACCGGAAGTACATCGAGAAAGATGCGGCGCTGGAGCGGCGTTTCCAGATTGTGTATGTGGGCGAGCCGAATGTAGAGGACACGATCGCGATTCTGCGCGGGTTGAAGGAGCGGTACGAGGCACACCATAAAGTGCGGATCCGCGACTCGGCGATTGTGGCGGCGGCGACGTTATCGCATCGATATATTTCGGACCGGTTCCTGCCGGATAAGGCGATTGATCTGGTGGATGAGGCAGCGGCTTCGCTGGCGATTCAAATTGGGAGCGTGCCGACGGAGATCGACGAGCTGGAGCGGGAGGCCACGTCGCTGGAGATTGAGCGCGCCGCGCTGAAGCGCGAGAGCGATGCGAACTCGAAGGAGCGGCTGGAGCAGGTGGAGCGCGAGCTGGCACGGATCAAAGAAAAGACGACAGGATTGCGCGCGCGCTGGCAGAAAGAGCGCGAGGCGATCACGCGGATGAGCGATCTGAAAAAGCAGATCGAGACGCTGCGGTTTGAAGCCGAGGAGCAGACGCGGCGCGGAAATCTGGAGCGGGCGGCGCAGATTCAGTACGGCGAGCTTCCGAAACTGGAAGCGGCGATGAAGAAGCTGGAGGCCGCGCAGGATGGGAAGGGTGGCGCGCCGCGCCTGCTGAAGGAAGAGGTGGACGAGGAGGACATTGCGCGCATCGTGAGCAAGTGGACGGGGATTCCGGTGTCGCGGATGCTGGAAGGCGAAGTGAAAAAGCTGGTGCAGATGGAGGATCGGCTGAAGGAGCGCGTGGTGGGGCAGGACGCGGCGCTGAGCGTGGTGGCGAATGCGATCCGGCGATCGCGCGCGGGGCTGAGCGATCCGAAGCGGCCGATTGGGTCGTTTATCTTCCTGGGGCCGACGGGCGTGGGGAAGACGGAGACGGCACGGGCGCTGGCGGAGTTTCTGTTCGACGACGAGCAGGCGATGGTGCGGCTGGACATGAGCGAATACATGGAGAAGCACGCCGTGGCCAGGATGATCGGAGCACCGCCCGGGTATGTGGGTTATGACGAAGGCGGACAGCTGACGGAGGCGATACGCCGGCGGCCATATGCGGTGATTCTGCTGGACGAGATCGAGAAGGCGCATCCGGATGTGTTCAACGTATTGCTGCAGGTGCTGGACGATGGGCGTCTGACGGATTCGAAGGGACGCGTGGTGGATTTCAAGAACACGGTGCTGATCATGACGTCGAATCTGGGCGCCGGTTTCCTGCAGGGCGAGGCGCTGAAAGATGAGGCATCGTTCGGACACGCGACCGAGAGCGTGATGAAGGTGGTGCGGGAGCACTTCCGGCCGGAGTTTCTGAACCGCGTGGACGATGTTGTGATCTTCCGCCCGCTGGGTGAGGAGCAGCTGACAAAAATCGTCGAGTTACGGCTGAAGGACCTGGAGAAGCTGCTGGCGGATCGGCACATCACGATCGAGCTGACGCCGGCGGCGCGGCGCCAGATCTTTACGGCGGGATACGATCGAGCGTATGGAGCGCGTCCGCTGAAGCGGGCGATCCAGCGGCTGATTCAGGATCCGCTGGCGATGAAGATTCTGGACGGCGAGGTGCTGCACGGAGATCACGTGCGGATTGATGCTCACAAGGGCAGCGGGACGCTGCATTTTGAGGTGGTGAGCCGGGCAGGGATTCCGCTGGAGCATGGTGTGGAGATTGGGCAGGCGTAAAGGCAGGGAGTGGCCAGTAGGGAATAGCCAATAGGAAGCCGAGGCCTGCGGGAGTTGATTCCGCAGGTCTTTTTGTTTGGCGGATCAGGTCGGTTGAGCGCTTTCTGAGGTAACTCCCCAGGGGAATGGGGGGCGGTTACCTTTTCGATAAGGTTTGCGTGTAACGTGGTGACCCAAGCGTTCACTACCCCGGCGAGGCAGATTATTTGCCTGGCGAACGGTGACGATGGAAGGGTGGAAATATTCGAGAAAAAGGTGGCGCGGCGGCGAGGGTTTGGGACATACTGGACGCCATCCATTTTCAGGGGGCGGTATGCGAACCCACCGCAGTTTGTCCTGGGCCCCGGTGTTTCTGTTGTCCATTTCTGCCGTTGCGTTCTGCGGTTTTACGCTGAGCGCGCAGACGGCCGGGACGCCCGACAGTATTACTCAAAAGCTCACCTCGCAATATGCACTGACGAAGGCGACGGCGGATCGCAGCGATATCGTGACCGCCGGCGCGGTGCTGGTCCTGAAGAAGGACGGCCTCCTGATGAGCACGACGACAACGAACGCCGCCGCGGGGAATACGTATAAGGACGGTCACATTGCGCACGGTGTCTGGAAGATAGCGAAGGTGCCGGGATTCGGCGGCTTCATGGCCAACAGAGGCCAGACAGTGCAGACGCGGACCTTTGTGACCGGCGAGAAGTTCTGGGTAACGAAGATTACTGTGCACGACGATGGGATTGTGTTCGATTTGTTCAGCGATCCAATCCAGGATGTGCGGTACTATGCGACGCTGAAGTTTCCGTTCGAAAAGGGCGCGTATCCGTCGGACGATCAGGCGCTGAAGAGCGTCTCGGAAGTGCTGGATGTGGCGCCGCCGGATAACGGCGCCGACCAGGGTCAGCAGACAGCTGCGGCGGGCCAGGGAGGCGGGTCCGCAGCTCCTCCGCCTGCGCCAGCTGCACCTGCCGATGCACCGCCTGCGCCGATGGCGCCGATTGCTGCGCCGCCGCCGCCCGCCGATACACCGCCGCCGGCTCCCAAAACGATCGCGTTGAATCAAACGAAGGAGCAGGTGGTAGCGAATTTCGGCCAGCCGACGAAGGTGGTTAAGCTGGGAACGAAAGAGATCTACTATTACCCGGATATGAAGGTTACATTCGTTAATAACAAGGTCACTGACGTTCAATAGCTGGAAGGCGGCTGACCTGGGCCCCTATCGATAAGCAGGACGCACTTATGTAAGGAGAATGCCGTGCCCACATATGCCGTTCGCGTCACGAGATATTTTCGTTTGCTGGCAGCCGTGGTTTTAACGGTTGCGGGCTGTCTTACCGTCGCCGCCCAAACTACAAAGAAGCCATCCGTGCCCGCCAAGCCGGCGAAGAGTTCGACGAGCACCGCGAAGCCGGGCGGGACTTCGACCGCGGGTCACACAACGACCACGACAACCTCTCATGGGCCGACCACGAGCAGCCCTCATGGGCCGACCACGACGACGAGAACCACGACCACGACGACGCGGACCACGACCACGGCTGGCGGCCGCTCGACGACGACCACGACGCGGACAACATCGACGACGATGAACCACGTTCCGGCGGGCAGCCATGTGGTGCACACTTCATCCGGCGCGGACGTGCGGATGCGCGCTAATGGGCGGCCCGCGGAGATTCACGATGCGCGGCGGGGGATGGATATTCATCACGGGCTGAACGGGGAGCGGCGCGTCTCGGTGGAACGCGCGGATCACTCACGCATCTATGCGGAACACGGCGGGCGTGGGTACGTGCAGCATCCGTATATGTACCACGGTCGCGAGTTCGGACACCGAACCTACTACGACCATGGACGTTACTACGACCGCTACTATCGCCGGTATGGATACCACGGCGTGTTTCTGGATGTGTATGCGCCGGGACGTTACTGGGCGCCGGGCTTTTATGGATGGGCATACAATCCGTGGGCGGTTCCGATAGCTTATGGCTGGGGCTGGGGAGCGGCTCCGTGGTACGGATATTACGGCTATTACTTCGCGCCGTATCCGGTTTATCCGAGCGCGGCGTTTTGGCTGACGGACTATATGATCGCGCTGAGCCTGCAGGATGCTTATGCGGCGCAGGCGGCGGCAGCCCAGCAGGCGGCAGCCAATCAGGCCGCAGCCGACCAGGCGGCGTTGCTGACGCCTGACGTGAAGGCGATGGTTGCCGATGAGGTGAAGCGGCAACTGGCGCTGGAAAACGCGGAAGCGGCGCAGAACGCGGCGAACCAGGACATCGATCCTGCATCGAGCGGGATAGCGCGGATGCTGAGCGATGGGCAGCCGCATGTGTTTATAGCCGGCGCAGGTCTAGATCTGGTGGATACGGCGGGGACCGAGTGCGCGATCAGCCAGGGAGACATACTCGAGGTGGCGGCGGCACCAGCGCCAGATGCGCAGGCCGCGACGGCGGTGGTGCTGGCGTCGAAGGGCGGCAACGAATGCCGCAAGTCCGACAACGTGACTGTGGCCTTCAACGATCTGCAGGACATGCAGAACCATATGCGTGAAACCATCGACCAGGGACTGGGCGATCTGCAGTCGAAGCAGGGGCAGGGCGGATTGCCGCAAGCGCCGCCATCGGCGCAGGCAGCACCGACGCAGGCCGGTTTCACAGCGGGCGCACCGGGACCGGATACGACGGCGGGCGCGCAGATTGCTCAGGAAAGCCAGGCAGCCGACCAGGCGGAGCAGGAGGCGACAGCCTCCGCACCAGGGCCGGCTGTAGGCGGCGGCGTGGCAACGGCGCCGGCTCCGATTGCGCCTCCACCGGCACCGGCGGGTCCGCCGCCGACGGTGGCGCTGGGGCAGACGATCGATCAGGTGACGGCGGCTTTCGGGCAGCCGACGCGGATCATCGACCTGGGCGTAAAGAAGATTTACGTCTACAAGGATATGAAGGTGACCTTCAAAGCCGGGAAGGTTAGCGACGTAGAGTAGGATTGCGCTAAGCCGGAAAAAAGCCAGCGATTGGTCGCTGGCTTTTTCTTTTGCGGGATCCTTTGTTCAAAGCGCGACTCGATTGAGCCATACGTCTTTCCATTTGATATTGCAGCCGACGCTGGGGTGCTGGTCGGGGCTGACGGGCTCACCGGCGATAACAGCTTTGAGTGCGGCGCGCAGGTCGCGGCCGGTAACGGGAATATCGTTGCCGGGACGGCTGGAATCGAGCTGGCCGCGATAGACGAGCTTGCCGCCGGCGTCGAAGAGGAAGAAGTCGGGCGTGCAGGCGGCGTCGAAGGCGCGGGCAACTTCCTGAGTTTCGTCGTAGAGATAAGGAAAGATGAAGCCGAGTTTGAGCGCCTGCTCGGCGAGCGAGGCGGGAGAATCGTCAGGATAGTTCTCGGCGTCGTTGCTGCTGATGGCGACGAAGCCGATGCCGGAATTGCGGTAATCGAGAGCAAGCTGGGCGAGCTGCTGCTCGACGTGCTTGACGAAGGGGCAGTGGCAGCAGATGAACATGACGAGCAGACCCTTCGGGCCGGTGAGCGACGCAGTGGTGTGAACGGAATTCGTGCGGACATCTTTCAGCGAGAATGCGGGCGCATGGGTGCCGAGCGCGAGCATGGCGGATTCAGTGCGTGCCATTTAGAGGAACCCCCTGACGGGAATAGAGTAACGCAGGGGGGACGTCTTGTGATTGCGGTCACAGACAGGTCTTTTTCGCCGCTCCTATAGCAGTGTGTGTGGCGCCTCAAAAGAAGTCACAATGAGGAGGGTGTATGTCGTGGTCGGTGAGTGCGGTGGGAATGCCGGAGCCGGTCCGGGCGAGTCTTGCAAGCCAGTTTGCGTCCGCGAAGCACGTGGCGGACGAGCTGCACGCGGAGCGCACCACGATTGAAGCGATCGAGACCGCGGTGAACTCCCAGCTGGACCTGATCGGCCAGCGGGAACACAGGACCGCGGTTCGGGTGACTTCCGCCGGCTCGGTGAGCGCGGGTCCTTCGGCTGATTCGGGTCCGCAGCTCCTGTTGCGGATCGAATGCCTGCCGGAGTTTTTGGCGCATGGGAGGGTGGAGGAGTCGGACGAGGCGTGAGGGCAGGGGTTAGAGGTTAGGGATTAGAGTTTAGAAGGCAGCCCGCAGGAGTCTCAGGGACGCGCAGCACCGCCCCGTATGGGGATGGCAGCATGGTGCTCGATTCTTCCCAGGGACAACGAATGAAAAGGCCAGGGGGAACGATGCCAGCGCGTGTCGTTGGGTGCCCGGGCTGTCTCTCGATGCTCACTCAGTCTTGTGTGTCATTTCCTTATAAACCCAACCGATTGGGTTATGCGATAGGATGGTCTCATGCCAACCGTTTTGAGGTGGAGGGCGATCCATGGAACTAGCCAAGTTTGAACGGGCCAACGAGAGAGCGCGGGAGATCAAGGCTTCCCTGCC
>JASHPM010000274.1 GCA_030038115.1 Acidobacteriaceae bacterium
GGCTTTTTCCAGCCCAGCGCCTGCACCGCCGCATCCGCCGCCGCGCGTGTTTGCTCCGGCTCCGACCCGATAATGTTGTGCTCCCGGTTGGATTTGTTCCATACCGGAATCACCTCAACCCCCGCGCGCGCCGCTTCGATGCACGCCTGCAGCTGCGCTTTGGCCTGATGAGCAAATCGATCGCCCACCCCAATGGAATACTTGCCGAGTTCGAGTGCGCTCATTGTCCTGCTCTCCTCAGTTCCTGAACCGGTCGCGATGCGCCCAGAGACCCAGGCCTGGGTTCGCGATAAAGAAAATCTCCTCGCCATCGACGGTATTGAAGCCGTGCGCCAGCTTCGCCGGGTCGTAGCGCCGCATCATCTGGCTCAAATCGCCCCAGTCAAACCCCACTCCTTCCACTTCTTCCCTGGTCAAATGGCCGGGGCACCACGTAATCGTGAAGCGCCCCTCCGACGACCCATGAATCAA
The DNA here is from genome assembly GCA_030038115.1 of Acidobacteriaceae bacterium. Classification (GTDB taxonomy): domain Bacteria; phylum Acidobacteriota; class Terriglobia; order Terriglobales; family Acidobacteriaceae; genus Palsa-343. The sequence continues at coordinate 472 of JASHPM010000274.1, forward strand.
ATGCGCCGCCGCGCTCAGGTCGCTCGCCAAATCCGCGTTGTTCTCGACCGCCTCCAGCGTCGCCGGCGTCCCACGATACCCATACTTCCGGATCAGCGCGTCAATGGTGCGGTCCTCGCCAAATTCCTTCACCGCGGGCGCAAGAATGATCAGCTCCGCTCCATCGGCCAGCGCCATGCGCGTGCGATATACCGCTTTGTTGCCCAGCCATGTGCTGTGGTACTCGCGCGGGTCGAGAACCACCACCGCCTTGCGCAGCGGCTCGTCCATCATTTCGAAATTCACTTTGAGACTTAACTCCGCCGCGCGCTCAAAGCACTCCGCGTCATCGCCGATAAACACCCCTCGCGTCGCCAGGCCCCCGTCCGGCGCGCGTCCCACCACCGTCTGCACGTAGACGATGGGCAGGTGCTTCAGGAAACGATCCGCCGCGTAGTTCAGCACGCGCCGTACCGGATTATCCGCGCGGCCCATGATGCGTTCCATCCCGTACACCGCGCCCAAATAGTGACTGCGATTGATACCTTCTCTGCCGCCGGTTCCCACCAGGATGTTTTTGTTGTAATTCGCCATCCCGATCACCTCGTGCGGCACCACCTGCCCCACCGAGAGGATCAGGTCGAAATCCCCCTGCAGCAGCAGCCGGTTCACCTGTGCCGGCCACGAGAAGTTCAGCTTCCCTTCCGACTGCTCGCAGATAAACGCCGCCGGCACCTCGCCGATGGTCTCGATGTCCGTCCGCCAGTTGTGAATGTGGAACCGTTCCTGCGGCATCTCGCCGAACATCCGCGTCAGCTGTTCCGCCGACATGGCCGCATGCGTTCCCAGCGCGGGCAGCACCGCCGCCAGCCCATCGCCGTAGTATTCCCATACGTAGCGCGTCAGCTCGCCGGCTCGCGAATGCAGCCGCGTGATGTCCGGAGGCACGGCCAGCACGCGACGCCGCGGTCCCAGCTTGCCCAGAGCCTCATACAGCAGGGCCTTCAGTTCCGAGCAGGAAACTTCCGTCTCGGCATCGCCGCGGGCCACGTAAAGACTCATACCGCCAGCTCCACTTTCTTCAGTCCCGGCGCCAGCGTCACAATCACCAGCAGCGCCACCAGGTACACTGTGGAAGCCAGGATAAACAGGCTCACGTAGCTGCCCGTGATTTGCAGAATCCACCCGGCGCTGGCCGCCAGCAGCATCCCGCCCGTCGAACCCGCGCAGGTTCCGATGCCCACCACCGAGCCCACCGCGCTTTTCGGAAACATATCCGACGTGGTCGTAAACAGGTTCGCCGACCACCCCTGGTGCGCGGCCGTGGCCAGGCTCAGCAGGGCGATCGCCACCCATTCCGAGCGCAAACTTCCCGCCGTGAAAATCGGCACCACGGCGCAGGCGCAAACCAGCATCGCGGTCAGCCGCGCGCCCTCCGGCGAAAGCCCCAGCTTGCGAAACGGCGCGGGCAGCCATCCTCCGAAAACGCTGCCCACCGAAGACATGGTGTAAATGATGATCAGCGGCAGCCCAAGGTGGGCAAGATTCAGATGGAACCGCTTGCTGAAGAAATCGGGCAGCCAGAACAGGAAGAACCACCAGATGGGATCGGTGAGGAACTTTCCCAGCGCAAACGCCCACGTTTGCCGAAACGCCAGCAACCGCAGCCAGGGCACATTCGGACCCATCTGGGCCGCTGCCTGCTCATAGATGTGGCGCAGCTCCGCGCCGGTCAGCGTAGGGTGATCCGCCGGCTTGCGATAATTCCGATACCACCAGAAGATCCACAGCATGCTGAACACGCCGGTGACCAGAAACGCGGCGCGCCAGCTGTAGCGAAGCGCCACCCACGGCACAATCAGCGGAGCCAGAATCGCTCCCACGTTGGCGCCGGAGTTGAAAATGCCCGTGGCCAGCGACCGCTCCTTCTGCGGGAACCACTCCGCGACCGTTTTGATCGCGGCGGGAAAATTGCCCGATTCGCCCAGCCCCAGGAAGAAGCGTGCGAACCCGAACTCCAGCGCGGAGCTGGCCAGGGAGTGAGCCATGGCCGACAGGCTCCAGATGCCCATGAACACGCAGTAGCCGATGCGCGTGCCCAGCTTGTCGATCAGCCGCCCCGCTCCCAGCACGCCGGCCGCGTACGCCAGCTGAAACCCAAAAATAATGTAGCCGTACGCTACCTCGCTCATGCCGATGTTGTGCTGCAGCGTGGGCTTCAGGATCGCGATTACCTGCCGATCCATGTAATTGATCGAGGTCGCGAAAAACAGCATGGCGCAGATGGTCCAGCGCACGTGCCCCAGGCGCAGTCTGCCCCCGCCTTCCGGAGCCTCCACCTCTTCCATCGCGCTGCCAGGATTTGTCATGCCGGAGAAATTCCGCGCGTTCAGAGTCGATATGCCTTCCGCACCAGGTTATACGCGAGATCGTGGGCCACTTCCACCGCTTCATCTTCGTCCAGGCGATGCTCGGCCACCAGCCGCGCCAGCCACACGCAGTCGATGCGCCGCGCCACGTCGTGCCGCGCCGGAATCGACAGAAACGCGCGCGTGTCGTCGTTGAAGCCCACCGTGTTGTAGAAGCCGGCTGTCTCCGTCACCTGTTCGCGGAAGCGCAGCATGCCTTCCGGGCTGTCGTGGAACCACCACGGCGGCCCCAGGCGCAGGCACGGATAGTGACCGGCCAGCGGCGCCAGCTCCCGCGTGTAGGTCGTCTCGTCCAGCGTGAACAGGATCAGCGTGAAGTTCTTCTCATTCCCAAAGCGATTCAGCAGCGGATACAGCGCATGCACATAATCCGTCGCCACCGGAATGTCCGCGCCTACGTCGCGGCCGTAGCGCTCATACACTTTGCGGTTGTGATTGCGGAACGCGCCGGGATGAATCTGCATCACCAGCCCGTCTTCCACGCTCATGCGCGCCATCTCCGTCAGCATTTGCGCGCGGAACAGCTCCTGCTGCCCCTTTTCGGCGCGCCCGCTCACCACCGCGTCGAACAGCTGCGCCACTTCCCCCTGCGGCAAATCCGCGGTCAGCGCGGTCGGATGGCCATGATCCGTCGCCGTGCACCCCAGCGCCTTAAAGCGCGCCCGCGTCTTTTCGAGCGCGCGAATGTACCCTTTCCAGGACCCCGTATCCTCCCCGGCGATCTGGCCCAGCTTCGCTACATTCTTCTCGAATCCGGCAAAGTCCGGATCGACCACTGCGTCCGGCCGGAACGTCGGAATGATCCGCGCCTTCCACCCCGAGTCGCGAATCGCCTGGTGTGCGGCCAGCGGATCCAGCGGCGAATCTGTCGTAGCCAGCACCTCGATATGGAAGCGCTCGTAGAGCGCGCGCGGCCGAAACTCCGGCGTCTGCAGCCGCTCGGAAATTACATCGAAATACAAATCCGCCGTCGCCCCGGAAAGCCGCTCCTCCAGCCCGAACAGCTCGTGAAAGGCATAGTCCAGCCACATCCGCGTCGGCGTTCCCCGGAATAAGTAGTAGTTCTCGGCAAAAATCCGCCATACCCGCCGCGGATCCTTCAGCACCTCCTCACCGATCTCCAGATCCTCCAGCGAGATGCCCTGGCTGTACAGCATGCGAAAGATATAGTGGTCGGGCTGAACAAATAGCTTCGCCGGATCGGGAAACGGCTTGTTGTCCGCGAACCATGCCGCCTGCGTATGCCCGTGCGGGCTGATGATGGGCAGGTCCCGGACTTCCGCATGGAGCCGCCGTGCAATGCCGCGCATTACTGGATCGGGGGGGAAAAGCCGGTCATTGTGGATCAGTGTCATGGTGCCCGTGGACATAAGCCTGGTCGACCTCCTGAACCCCCGGAGCGTAGGATTGTGCCCGAGAGGTCCGACCACTAGAATACACCGCCAGGCAACCAGAATAAGTGGTACTTTCGTGCATAGCGATACAAAACAGCTCGCAATCCCAATAAATCCCGCTTGACGGGATAGACTCGGGACCTGCCCGCTTCTGGCCGCCGGAGACGCCATGCCCAAATCCGATACGCACATGACC
>JASHPM010000275.1 GCA_030038115.1 Acidobacteriaceae bacterium
GCAATCGATGCGAGAAGCTCTGGAATATGCGTTTGCCTGGACTCTGCTGAGGCTGATGGGAGCGCTGCCGCGAGGGATGGCGCTGGGTGCGGGCGCAGCCCTGGGAGCGGTGGCGTGGCAACTGCTGCCCAATCTGCGGCGCACCGGGAGGCGCAATCTGGAACTGGCATATCGAGGGATGCCGGCGGCCGAGCGAAGCCGGATTCTGCGGCAACTTTATCGCAATCTTGGCTGGCAGCTGGGCGAGTTTTGTCAGATGCGGCGCTACACGCGGGAGAACACGCGCGACCTGATCCGCTACGAGGGCCTCGAAAACTATCTCGCAGCGCGGGAGCTGGGCCAGGGCGTCCTGATCGTTACGGGTCACCTGGGCGCGTGGGAGCTTTCCAGCTTCTGGCATTCAGTGATGGGACATCCGATGTCGATGGTCATCCGGCGGCTCGACAATCCGCGCGTGGATCGGATGGTGAACGGGATTCGCTGCCTGCATGGCAATCGCGTTCTGCACAAAGACGACTTTGCGCGCGGGCTGCTGGCGGCGATGAAACGCGGCGAGACGGTCGGGATCCTGATGGATACGAACATGACGCCGCCGCAAGGGGTGTTTGTGCCGTTTTTTGGTGTCGCGGCATGTACAGCGTCAGGACTGGCGCGGGTAGCGCTGCGCACCGGCGCGACGGTTTTGCCGGGATTCCTGGTTTGGGAGGCGGGAGAAGGGAAATACGTCCTGCATTTCGGACCCCGGATTCCGCTGATCGAGACGGGCGACGACGAGCGCGACGTGGTGGAGAACACGGCACAATTTACCAGGACGATCGAGGAGTTCGTGCGGCGCTATCCGGACCAGTGGTTGTGGGTGCACCGGCGATGGAAGACGCGGCCCGAAGGGGAAGCGCCGCTGTACTGAATGACCGGGAATCAGACAGACGCGGGGCAAAAGCCGGGGTTGGTGTCCGCGCATGGGATGGGGGCGATGGGCAGCTCCTGATTCGCCCTGTTCCGCCGATAGAGCCGTAAGGAGAACGCAGGAACTTCCGAATCGGCGGAGCAGAAATGCAGCAGGAGCAGATCGAACGGTTCTGCGGAGAGGGAAACCCGCCGGCGAGCGAGGGGGCGCCGATTTCGTGTGGCGGGGGGAATGCGTGCCGGGCGGCGGGCTCGGGGCAAATGTGCGGGGCGGAGGGTGCTCGAAGAGGGAATCGGGTGCGATGGTGGAATCTGCGGAATCGCACGATCCGGTGCGAGCTGATAGCGCTCATTCTCTTCGTTGCCGCGGCTGCGGTGGTGTTCGAGTCGGGCGTATTCATTCTGTACCAGCGTCATCTTCTGCATACGGAGCCGCTGAGCGAAGCCAATAGTGTGGCTGATGGGCTGACCACGAACGCAGCCTCTTCCCTGGCGAGCAACGATCGCGCCGCTGCATCGCGATGGCTGGCGGCACTGGTGATCGAGCAGCATGTGGCTGCGGCGCGTCTCTACGACGCTGGAGGCAATGTTTTCGCCGAATATCGGCGAGCAGGCTACGCAGGCGGGGTCCCGAAGGCTTCCGGAGGAGCGGACAGCGAGCATTTCGCCAGATATGCGCTGACGTTGTCGCGGGGAATTGCCGCGAACGGCAAAAGCGCCGGTTCCATGGTTCTTGTGTACGACCTCACCTCGTTCCAGACGCGGCTGCGTGAACGCTACCGCATCGGACTGTGGCTGCTGTCGATTTCCATTGTGGTCAGAGTGATGGTGGTGATGCGCCTGACACGCATGGTCACCGATCCGCTGGCGTATCTGAGCAATATCGCGCGGACGATTTCGGAGCGGCACGACTACTCGTTGCGAGCCGAGCGCCGCCGCGGAGGCGAGATCGGGCAGCTGATGGACGCGTTCAACGAAATGCTGGCGCAGATCGAGAGGCAGGAGAAGGCGCGGGAGGCTGCCGAGAGCCACCGGCGCGAGACCGAAGAGCGGTATCTGCTGGCGGCTCGTGGATCCCATGATGGAATCTGGGACTGGACCCTGGCCAGTGGCAGGATCTATTTTTCCCCGCGCCTGAATGGCATTCTGGGTGATCCGGAAGCGGAACGATGGGGAAGTCCGCAGGAGCTGTTTGCGCGGATTCACCCGGCGGATGGCGCAAGGGTTCATGCGGAGTTTGCGGCATTCAACCGGGGGAACACCGCTGCGTTCGAATCGGAATGCCGAATACGGCACAGCAGCGGCGCATATATCTGGGTTTTGGCGCGGGGCACCGCGGTGCGCGACGAGAGCGGCCGGGTGGTGCGCACCGCCGGATCGCTGAGCGACATCACGCGACGCAAACTCACCGATGCGGTCACCGGTCTGCCGAATCGCCTCTATTTTGTGGAGGAGCTGGAACGGTCGCTGGAAAGCGCGAAGCGTGACGCAAGCCACCTGGCCGTGCTGTTTCTCGATCTGGACCACTTCAGGCTGCTGACCGACACCCTGGGGCACGCGGCGAGCGAGGAGTTGCTGGCACAAGTCGCGGGCCGGCTGCGCTCCATGATGCGCGTCGCGGGGCGGGAAGTGGTGGTGGCGCGAAGCGGAGAAGGGGAATTCGGGGTGCTTCTGACCGGGCTGCGGGAGGCTCAGGAAGCTGCGAGCGTGGCGCGTCGCACGCTGGAATTGCTGCGCGAGCCGTTCTACATCGAAGGACAGCGGTTTTCCGCAGGCGCCTGCATCGGGATCGCGATTGGCTCCCCGGCTGAGAGGCCGGAGGATCTGCTGCGCAACGCCGAAACCGCAAAGTACAACGCATCGACGAAAGGGAACAGCGAGTTCGCCATCTTCAACCCGGGCATGCGGGACCGCGCGGTCGCGCGGCTGGAAATTGTGACAGGGCTGCGCCGCGCAGTCGAGGCCGGTGAGCTGAGAATGCACTATCAGCCACTCGTTTGTCTGCGCTCGCGCAGGATCATCGGATTCGAATCGCTGGTGCGCTGGCAGCATCCCGAGCGAGGGTTGATGCGGCCCGGCGAATTTATCCCCATCGCGGAAGAATCGGATCTGATCCTCAGCGTTGGAGAGTGGGTGCTGCGCGAAGCATGCCGGCAGATGGCCGAATGGAAGCAGCGGCTGGCGCCCGGCTCGCCGTTGAACATCGGAGTGAACGTGGCGGCGCGGCAGATGCGGGATGCGGGGTTTGCGGAGCTGGTGGGGCCGGGTCCTGGACGAGACAGGAATGGATGCGCGATGCCTGCGCCTGGAAGTAACGGAGAGCTCTCTGGCCGCCGACTCGGGGCAGATTCAGGCGACGCTGCAGGCTCTGCGGCAGATGCATATTTCCCTTGTGATCGACGATTTCGGCACGGGATATTCGTCGCTGAGTTCCCTGCGGCGATTGCCGTTCAACATTCTCAAGATCGATCGCTCCTTCATTCGCGATCTGGGAGCGGGAGACGGTTCGGCGGATATTGTCCGCGCGATTATCCAGCTGGCGCGTTCGTTCAAACTGAAAGTTGTGGCTGAGGGAGTGGAGACGGCGGAGCAGGTGACACGAGTTGCCGCGCTGGGCTGCGATCTGGTTCAGGGATTCTATTTCGGCAGACCCGCCAGCGCGGAGCAGACAGAGGCGCTGATTCGGGATCTTGACACGATCCATCCCGCATTTGCATACGACGGAGCGAGCGAATACTTCGCGGATGAACCGCGGGAGAGCGCCGCGCAGCCGCTGTGGGCAGCGGCGGAACGCCACAATTAGCTAATCGGCGGCCGCGGGCTTCGACGGTGTCTGCGATGGGCGGCCGGAAGCTGAAGCGGCCGGTGATTCGGCGCCGGAGTACGGATCGGCGCCGCTCCGGTCGGTCCATCCGGGCAGAGTCTGGCTGCCATAGATGAGGCGGACCCCATAGGTAAAGGTGAAGTAACTCCAGATCCACTGCGAGAGCACCGCGAGGCGGTTGCGGAAGCCGATGAGGAAATAAATGTGGACCGTCAGCCATGCGATCCACGCGAGAAAGCCGCTCCAACGCGCCTTGAAAGGCCACTCGACTTTGGCTACGGCGGCCAGGCGCCCAATGGTCGCCATGTCGCCTTTATCGAAATAATGAAACGGCCGCCGCGGCCGGTGGTTCAGGTCCGCTTCGATCATGCGGGCGACGTGGTCGCCCATCTGCATGGCCGGTTGCGCGACGCCTGGCACCTGGTGGCCACCCTGCTCGAAGTGGGCGAGGTCGCCGCAAACGAAGATTTCCGGATGGCCCTGGGGGTTGAGAGTGCCGTTGACGAGCACGCATCCGCGCTTGTCGGTGGGCACGCCGAGCAGCTTGCCCAGCGGGGAAGCCGCTACACCGGCGGCCCAGAGCGTTACGGCGGAGTCGATGCGCTCGCCGCCAGCGACGATGTAACCCGGCTTGACCTCGGTGACACGCAGTCCGGTGTGCACTTCGGCGCCGAGGGCCTTCAATTGCTCCTCGGCTTTGATGGACAGCTCCTCAGGATAATTCGACAGGACATGCTTCTCGCCTTCGATGAGCAGCACGCGGGCCTTCGAGGGGTCAATATGTCGAAAATCGTGGCGCATGTAGCAGCGGGTGATGTCGCAGATGGCGCCGGCGAGTTCGACGCCGGTGGGACCACCGCCGATGATGACGAAACTGAGCGGGTGATGGGAGCCGGTCTCGAGCATTTCGCGTTCGGCAAGCTCAAAGGCGAGCAGCACGCGGCGGCGAATCTCGATGGCGTCTTCGATGGTCTTGAGCCCCGGGGCCAGGGGCTCCCATTCGTCGTGGCCGAAATAGGAATGCGCCGCGCCGGTAGCGAGCATGAGGTAGTCGTACGACATCTCGGCGCCGCTGCGAAAGCGGACACGGCGGCCTTCGAGGTCGAAAGCAACCGCTTCATCCATCAGAACCTCGGTGTTGGTGCTGTGGCGCAGGATGCTGCGAATGGGCGAGGCGATGTCGGCAGGGGAAAGGACAGCGAGTCCGACCTGATAGAGGAGCGGCTGAAAGGTGAAATGATTGCTGCGGTCGACGACTGTCACATTCACCGGCAGCTTCGCGAGCGCCTTCGCGGCGTGAGTTCCGGCGAAACCACCGCCGATAATCATGACCCGGGGACGCCGATGCATGGCTTCAGTGGTCATTCCATTCCTCCAGCCCTACAAAGAATGATGCACCGGAGAAGCAAAGCGATGGGAAATTCGTTGCGGACGCGGAGAGCTGGGGTTTGGTTGTCCTCGGGCCTGGAGCTAGCCGAAGCGGGCGCGGCCGACGGTGCGGCGAAAATCCTCGCCGCGCATCTCGATCATGACGCACATTTCGGCGAGGCGTGAGCGCATGCGTTCCCCGATGCGGTCGCCGAGCGTCTCCTCGCGCATCACGCGGTTGGCGCCGTTGCTGCCGTTGGCGCCGCCGGGGGGTTGATCGGCGTAGTTGGTGGTGATCAGGGTGGTGCGCTTATCGTTGTAGCGGGTGTTCAGGATGAGGGCTACCGTATCCCACACCCAGTCGGTGGGCTTGGCGGCGCCGAGTTCGTCGAGGACGAGCACTTCGGCGTCGAAGACCGGCTGCAGGATTTCCATCTCAGTGGTTGCAACCTGGGGATTGTAGGAGTTCTGGATTTCCTTCAGGAGTTCGCGATAGTCGCAAAACAGGCCGTGAACGCCCTTTTCGACGATCAGCGCGTGAAGGATGCCCACGGCCAGGTGGGTTTTGCCCACGCCGATGGAGCCGGTGAGCAGCAGGCCGCGTCCCTCGGTCGTAGCCGGATAGCCATCGACGAAGCGGCGCGCCATGAGGAAAGCAGCAGCGAGGGAGCGATCGGCGCCGGGGAAGCTGGCGTCGTAGCTCTCCAGGGAGCAGTGCACGTAGCGCGCGGGAATGGAGGCGCGATGGAGCAGGCGAACGATGCGTTGCTCGGTCTGGCACTCGCAGGTTTCGATTTGGGTGTTTCCGCCGGGGAACTGAACCACCCTCACGCCCATCCCGCCGCATCTGGGGCAAACTGTTGGCATCGGAAGGATCAGTATCGCAGGTTGGGCGAGGTGGAAAAGGAGACCGAACTGTGGAGGAGTGAGCAAAGCCCGCGGTTATGATCCGAGCAGCTTGCGGAGTCCTCGATAATTTGCATAGAAAAAGGCGATCACGGGCACGTAGACCATGCAAAGGTGGGCAGTGAGGAAAGACACGCGGCCTGTGCCGAAGCAAAAGCGGCTGGCGAAAGCTTCGATACAACGCCAACGGTCGTGGTAAACCCAGACGGAGAGAAGAATTCCGGCGGCAACGGACAGGAGGACGGCGGCGTCGAGGTTGTGCGCAGCCTTTGTGTGCCTGAGCGGATCGTAAACCGTCGTGGAGACAGAACAGATTTCAGAAACGAATGCCACGACGACATACGCCCATGCGCGGTGTTTGCCGCGCCGGATGAGACGGTACTCGCCGGCTGCGTCGCCGATGCGAACGTAGTCGATGGGGGGAGGGGGCGCAGCGACGCTGGGCCGTCGCGTGGTTTCGATAGGCATGGGGTTCGATTCTAGGTTGGCAGGTGTGGGCGGGCAAGGGAGTGCAATCGCCGTATGCGGAAGCGGATGCACAATTGAGGACACGTTCTGGCTCGCGGCCGCAAAATCGGCGATCTCCATCGGAGGTTATCTTTCGGCCAACGCCCGGGCAATATATGATGAGGAATCGGATGGACTGATACCCGGCGTCCGGCCCACCCACGGTGAATCCAACTATTTTTGGCGAGTGCAGCAGGTAACGGCGAACGTGTGTGCGTGGCGGAGGGGAATCAGAGAGAGAAAGCAGGCGATCCGGTGACCCAGGCAAAGTCGGCAGTGGTGGTGGGCGCCCAGTGGGGCGATGAAGGAAAAGGCAAGATCGTCGATGTGCTCTCCGAGCGCTTTTCCGTAGTGGCGCGCTACGCGGGCGGCCATAACGCCGGACACACGGTCATCATCGACGGCCAGAAATTCATTCTGCAGCTGGTGCCATGCGGCGTGCTGCGCCCCGGCTGCCGGGGAGTGATCGGGAACGGGGTGGTGCTGGACCCGATGGCGTTTCTGAAGGAAACGGGGCGGCTGCGGGAGCTGGGCATCGACGTCGACAGCCGGCTCTTCGTTTCGAACCGCGCGCAGGTGATCCTGCCGTATCACCGCATGATCGAGCTGGCGGCGGAGAGCGCGCCGGGACGGCAGAAGATCGGGACGACCAGCCGCGGCATCGGTCCGGCCTACGAGGACAAGATGGCGCGCAACGGGCTGCGCGTGGTGGATCTGCTGAATAAGGACCTGTTGAAGACGCACATCGAGAACGCCTGCCGCGAGAAGAACGCGATCGCCCATGCGCTGTTCGGCACGGAGCCTCTGGACCCGGCGCAGATGTACGACGAATATGCGGCGGCTGCGGAGAAGGTCCGGCCGTTTGTTACGGACACCGCGCTGCTGCTGAACCGGGCGCTGCGCGAAGGACAAAGCGTGATGTTCGAAGGTGCGCAGGGAACGATGCTCGACATCGACCACGGGACCTATCCGTTTGTAACCTCGTCGTCGGCCTCGGCGGGCGGGGCTTCGATCGGAACCGGAGTGGGACCGACGAACATCGGGACCGTGATTGGCGTGACCAAGGCGTACGTCACGCGCGTGGGCGAAGGGCCGTTTCCAACGGAGATCGACGATGCGGCGGGCGAGGTGCTGCGCACGCGGGGGCAGGAATTCGGCGCTGTGACGGGACGGCCGCGGCGCTGCGGGTGGCTCGATCTGCCGCTGCTGCGCTATTCCAACCAGATCAACGGCACCGAGTGGCTGGTAGTTACGAAACTCGACGTGCTCGATGAAATGGAGTGGATTCCAGTTTGCACGGCTTACGAAGTCGATGGCAAACCCTGTGAGACGATGCCCGCCGACATACGCGGCATCGAAGCGATCCGGCCCGTGTACACTCGGCTGAAGGGGTGGAAAACGTCGACGGAGGGGGTTCGGAGGTTCGAGGACCTTCCCCAAGCTGCGCAGGATTATCTGCGCTTCATGGAACGGGAGTCGGGGGCGAAGATCGGCATTGTCTCGACGGGACCGGACCGCGACCAGACCCTTGAACTACCGGAATTCCGCGAGGCGATGGGGCGGATAGCGGGGAAATAGTGGTTCTTACGAGGCAAAGGCAGGGGCGGAGACCCGACGATGATCAGCTTCACAGTTCGCATGAAATTCCGCAGCGATGACCGGGCGCGCGTGACCGAGCTGCTGACTGCGCTGGCGAAGGCCTCGCGCCAGGAGCCCGGCTGCGTGAGCTACATTCCGCACACGGTCGACGGCGAACCCGACACAGTCGTGATTTATGAGCAATACACGGATCAGAAGGCGGTGGAGGCCCACCGCGCCTCGCCGCACTTCCGGGATATGGTGGTCGGCGGCCTGTATCAGATGATGCTGGACCGCCAGATGGAGAACCTGGTTTCCATGGCTTGACGACGGAGCCGGGGCAATCGTTCGGGACTTTCGCGCGTCTGACAAGACAGCGGATGAATGCAGACCTGTTGGATGGCGCGCAGGATCGCTCCCCGCCACCCTATGACGTTCCGGGATCGAATGAGCACCGTTCAGCGTTTCTTTTTTGACGCGATGCGGCAACCCGGGCTAACATCCGGTACGACCATGCGCCGCCGCTCGGCCTCCGCTTTGTGCCGGAACCCTGTTCCGCAGGCAGTCGCCACGCTCCTGCTGCTGGCGTCGTGTCACCCCGCGTGGACGCTGCCGCGTCATGAGAAGAGTGAGATTCACAAGGAGATCGAAGCGCTGGAACAGCAGTGGCGGCAGGCCACGGTCACGAACAACATTGGGGAAATGAGCCGTTTGCTGGCGGACGACTACGTTGGGATTACCTCTAACGGAACAGTGGAAAACAAGCAGCAGGCGCTTGCCCAGCGCAGCGCGGGAACGGTGCGCATTACCAAACTGGAGATCACGGATACGCGCGTTCGCGTCTATGGAGACACCGCCGTGGTTACTTCCCAGGCTGAGCTGGAGGGGACCAACGGCACCAGCGACATCAGCGGGCAGTATCGCTACACGCGTGTCTATAACCGGCGCCTGGGAGAGTGGAAGATTGTCAGCTTCGAGGCGAGCCGGATGCACGATTTCGACGCCCGGGCGGGCAGCAAGCACTAAAAGCGAGTCAATGCGGCGCCAGGTTCGCGCCCCGTCAAAAGCGCGATGCATCCTGCTAATGGGCGGTTGATATACTAAGTTGCCGCGTGGCTCGGCCACGCTGAGGAGAAAAACCCATCGATAAGCGTTCCGCGAAGCAGTTTGTGCGTATCAACGACCGGATTCGCGCCCGCGAAATCCGCGTGATTGACGAAAATGGTGAGCAGCTCGGCATCCTCCCCCCGTTTGAGGCGCTCAAGATTGCCCGCGAGCGCGGACTCGACCTGGTGGAAGTTTCGCCCACGGCTGTCCCCCCCGTATGCCGCATTCAGGATTACGGGAAGTTCCTATACGAGAAGGAAAAGAGCGAGCGCGCCGCCCGCAAGCGCCAGAAGGTGATCACCGTCAAGGAAGTCAAGTTCTCCGTCACGATTGACGATCACGATTACGTGACGCGCAAGAATCAGGCCATCCGGTTTCTGCAGGACGGCGACAAGGTGAAGGCGTCGCTGCGGTTTAAGGGGCGCCAGATGGCACACCGTGAGCTGGGATACGCCATCATCAACCGCCTGATTACGGACATCGGCGACAACGGGGTGGTGGAGTTCATGCCGCGCATGGAAGGCAACACGCTGCACGCGATCCTTGCCCCAGGCAAGAAGGAAGCGCCGAAGAAGCCGGCTGCGCCGCGGCCGCAGGCTCCGCCGCAAGCGTCGCAGGCACAAACGGCGCAGTAGGCCGTCTCAGACTCACTGCCGGAACGTCGGGCATGGCCGGTGCTTCGGCCGCGTTAGGCAGCTTTTTCACGGCCGTCCGCTCAATTTCATTTCTGTTACTCGGGAAGCGATTATCATGCTGCGCAAAGCTTCCCTGGCCTTGTCATCAGCATGTCTGGCGACCGTGCCAATTCGCTCCCGTTGCGCGTGGACTCTGTCGTCAAGCGTTTTGGCGCGGTCACGGCGGTGGCGGGCGTCTCCGTTGAGATTCAGCCAGGAGCGTGCTTTGGCCTGCTGGGTCCCAATGGCGCGGGCAAATCGACGCTGATCCGCAGCATCGTCGGGCGGGTTCGGCTCGACTCCGGCAGCATCAGCATTTTCGGGCATCCGGTCAGTTCCAGCGCGGCGCGTGCCGATCTGGGATGGGTGCCGCAGGAGCTGGCGGTTTATCCGCTGCTCACGTGCCGCGAAAATCTGCAGGCGTTTGGGCGCTACCAGGAGCTGCACGGCAAGCTGCTCGAGGATGCAATTGCCTGGTGCCTGGAATGGGCGGCGCTCGAGGATCGCGCCGGATCGCCGGTGAAGACGCTCTCGGGAGGGATGAAGCGGCGGCTGAACATGGCTGCGGGACTGATCCATCGCCCGCGTCTGGTGCTGCTCGATGAGCCGACGGTGGGCGTCGATCCGCAGTCGCGAAATCGCATCTTCGAGATGGTCGAAGCACTGCGCGCGAGCGGCACCACCATCATCTACACCACGCATTACATGGAAGAGGCGGAGCGGCTCTGCGACCGGATTGCGATCATCGACCACGGGAAGATCATCGCGGAGGGGACAAAGGAGACGCTGGTCGCGCAGGCGTTCGGATCGCGCAGTTCGGTGACGATGCACTTTGGCGCTGTGAAGATCGATCTCGGCGCGTGGGCCGCGAGGCGTGGCGGGTCGGCACAGGATTCCGCTGTTCACTGTTCGGTTGAGAAACCGACCGAAATCGCCGGTCTTCTTGAAGCGGCGAGCCGGGATGGGCTCGAGGTTCTGGATGTGACGCTGCAGCGGCCGAATCTGGAATCGGTCTTCCTGCACCTGACGGGAAAGGAACTGCGGGCATGATCGGCACGATCCTGCAGACGAGCTTCCGGTCGCTGCGGCGGGATCGCGGGGCGTTCGTGATGTCGTTCGTCCTGCCCATCGGATTTTTCACAATTTTCGGATTTGTCTTTGGCAGCATGCGGGGTTCATCGACGCCGCGGGTCAGCGTGCTCGTGGTCGATGAGGATCGGAGCGCCGCATCGCGGAGCCTCATTGGTGGCCTGCTGCGGGAGCCTGCGCTGGATGCGATGACGCATCCCCGGCCCACAAAGGAGAATCCGGCGCCGGCTGACTATACGGCTGCGACGGCCGAGGCCGCGGTTCGCAATGGCGATGCGCCCGCGGCGCTGATTATTCCCGCGGGGTTCGGGGCGAACCCGGTGGCGTTTGGACCGGGCGGGCAGCGGCCGACGTTTCAAATTCTGCAGGACAGCGCCGATCCGGTTGCGGCGCAGGTGGTCTCCGGCATGCTGCAGAAGACGGTGATGATGTCGCTGCCGGCCACGATGGCGGCGGCCGGTTCGCAGTATTTCGACCGGGAGATTGGCGGGCTGACGCCGCGGCAAAAGCAGCAGATGGACGAGGGGCTGGCCCGTCTGCGCACGCTCCAGGATGAGCAGGGCGCCGAGCGGAATTCAGCGGGGACCGCAGGGAGTTCATCCGCCACGAATGCAGCCGCGGATTTCAGCGGCTTCGTTGCGGTCAATGTCAGGGACGTGGTGGGGGAGAAGAAGAAGAGCCCGATGATCTCCTATTACGCGGCCGGAGTGGGCGTGATGTTCCTGCTCTTCACAGCCAGCGCGGCGGGCGGCAGCCTGCTGGATGAGTCGGACAGCGGAGCGCTGGATCGCGTGCTCTCTTCGCGCGTGAGCATGACCACGCTGCTGCTGGGGAAACTGACTTACTCGGCGCTGCTGGCGTTTGCGCAGCTCACCATCATGTTTTTGTGGGCGGCGCTGGTGTTTCATCTCGATTTCTTCTCGCACATCCCGGGGTTTCTGGTGATGACGGCGATCACGTCGTTCGCGGTGGCGTCGTTCGGGATGCTGCTGGCGAGTCTGGCGCGCACGCGCGGACAGCTGGCGGCGTTCTCCACGCTGATCATCCTGACCATGTCGGCGCTGGGCGGAAGCATGTTTCCGAAGTTTCTTATGTCGGACGCGATGATCAGGGTGGGGTACTTTACGTTTAATTCCTGGGCGATCGAGGGCTACCAGAAGATTTTCTGGCGCGACGAGCCGATCCGCAGTCTCGGGCCGGAAGTTACCGTTCTGGTCGCATCGGGTGTGGTCCTGTTCCTGCTGGCGCGGCGGTTCGCGCGCAAGTGGGAGTACGTGTAACGGCAGCCGGTAGCCGGGAGCAGGAGCCGGTAGCCCGTAGCCGGTGGCCGGTAGCAAGCATCCCCTGGTTATTCGGCGCGGAGGGCCTCGACGGGATCGACCGCTGCCGTGCGTCGTGACGGAATGTAGCTGGCGAGAGCCGCAGCGGTGCAGAGAGCAACGCACGCGCAGACGTAGGTCAGGGGATCCATCGGACTGACGTGGAAGAGCAGGGACGTAAGCAGGCGCGTCACGGCGAAGGCAACGGCTAATCCGCACACCACGCCAACTCCGGCGAGCAGGAGGCCCTGGCGCACGAACATGCCGGTAATGTCGTTGCGCTGGGCGCCGACCGCGATGCGTATACCGATTTCGCGCCGGCGCTGCGATGCGGAGTACGCAATGACGCCGTAGAGGCCGACGAGCCCGAGAAGCAGGGCGAGGCCTGCGGCGACGCCTATCATGACCAGGGTGAAGGAGGTG
>JASHPM010000031.1 GCA_030038115.1 Acidobacteriaceae bacterium
ACAGCAAGCAGCGAACGCCTTCTGCGGCCCGACTGTCCAGACAAATGTCGTCGTTCCGGTTGCCGAAGTACCGTTACCAACCCGTTTTGGGAAAGCGCCTCTATCCCGCTCCGCAGTCGAACATCGTCGTCGTGCCCACACCAGCACCGGCGATCTGACCGGCATCTCCGGCTCCATTTTTCCCCGGCCAGTAACAGCAGCGCCTTCCCCCGGCCAGGTTCACCCCACAGCAAGCAGCGGACGCCTTCCGCGGTGCGGCTGTCCAGACAAATAGCGACATTCCCGTTGCCAAAGTACCGTTACCAGCCCGTTTTGGGAAAAGCGCAGCTCACCGTTTTGGGAAAAGCACGGCTCACACCTTCCCCTTCCAGCATGGCGTTGGCGGTAATCGCCTCCACCTTGCCAGGTTTCGCCTCCCGCAACGCCTCCCCCGCCAGCAGAATCGCCGGCGCAGGGGGTGGCGTGATGCTCTCCAGCTTAGCCAGCGTCGTCCTCACAATCTCCTGCTCCGGCTGCCCCGCCCGCGAGACGAGGACGCAGGGCAGATCGCCCGCAAGTCCTTCGCTTCGCAGCTGCGCGGCGATCCGCGCCAGATTCCATCCAGGCATGTAAACCACGCGCGTGGCTCCAGCCGGCGATGTCGGCTCGAGCGCCGAGCCCGGCGCATGATGTCCCGCCGAGAAGCTGATACTCGATGCGCGGCGTCGATCCGTCAGCGGACGGCGCAGCGCGGCGGCAGCCGCAAACGCCGCCGTGATTCCCGGCACAATCTCGAAGTCAACGCCCCCGCCGCGGAGCGCGTCCATCTCTTCGCCCGCGCGCCCAAAAACCAGCGGGTCGCCCGATTTCAACCGAACCACCGCCAGTCCCCGCCGCGCATAATCCACCAGCATGAAGTGGATCTGTTCCTGGGTAATGTTTTTTCGCCCGCAGCGCTTGCCGACATTAATAATGAGCGCGCGCTCCGCCTGCGCCAGCACCGCCTTCGGCACCAGATCGTCGTGGAGCACTACGTCCGCCGTCGCCAGCAGGCGCGCCGCTTTGAGCGTCAGCAGCTCCGGATCGCCCGGACCCGCCCCGACGAGATAAACCTTCCCTGCGCAGGCCGTGCTCACGCGCGCGTCTCCTCAATCGCCCGGATTCGTTCCTGAGCAAACTGGCGCGTCGGGCAGGACGGCAAACTGCACAGCTGGCGCTGCGCCAGTTCATGCAATAGCAGATTGCGCGCTTCTCCCGCAGGAGTAGCAGCGCGAACCTCCCGGCGCAGACCACCCAACTCGTCGAGCCACGGACCCAGGTCGGCGGGTAGCTGCGCATCAATCTCTCGCCGCAGCCGCTGCGCCAGAGCCGGACTCTCTCCCGCCGTCGAAATAGCAATTTGCAGATCGCCGCGCGCAACCACCGATCCGAAATAAAAATCGCAGTTTGGCGGGTCGTCGACTGCGTTGCAGAGGACGTTGCGCCGCAGTGCCTCTTCGTAGACGGCATGATTCACATCCGGCGCGTTGGTCGCGGCGATAACGACGAAAATGCCGTCCAGATCCGCGGGTTCGAACAAGCGCTGCCGCCACACCAGCGCACCCTCCTTCGCCAGCGCTCGAAGCTTCGGAATCGCCTCAGGAGCAACCACGGTGATCGCCGCCCCCGCCCCGCGCAGGCTCTCGATTTTTTCGAGCGCCACCCTGCCCGCGCCCACCACCAGGCACGGCCGCCGCTCAAGTCGAAGAAAAATGGGAAGCAGTGTCATAGATCTCCTCACCCGGCCAATTCCACCGGAACGCGTCCGCTGGGCAGGTCCCGTTCCACGGGAATCAGCTCCTCCCCAGCCAGCGCAGCGCGCAAATCGGCGTCGCTGTTGCGCGCGAACCAGGCCCGCAGGTTCTCACCCGCCTCGCGCTGCGCCAGATATTTCCGCAGCAGCCGCTCCATCGCTTCCGGCACCAGATGCGCCGGCGTTCTGAACCCAACCGGGCGCGCTGTCGCCGCATGTTTGCCCACCGAGCCGCCCACGCAGAAGTAGTAGGCGTCCCTCAGCTGGCCTTCGTGTTTGATTTTCTTTCCCTCGAGGCCGATGTCGGCAATCCAGTGCTGCCCGCAGCTGTTGGGGCAGCCGGTCACATGCAGTCGCAGTTGCTGATCGAATTCCGGCAGCCGCGCCTCCATCTCCTCCACCAGCCAGCGCAGGAAGCCCTTGGTCTCCGTGATCGCCAGCTTGCAGAATTCCGTCCCCGTGCACGCGATTCCGCCCCGCCAGAATGGAGTTCCCTCCACGCGCAGGCCGATCTGTTCCAGTTCGCGCGCCAGCTCTCTCGCCCGCGAGCTGGGCACGTTCAGCACGATCAGGTTCTGCATCACGGTGAGCCGCAGGTCGCCCGTTCCAAAGCGCTCCGCCAGCTCGGCCGCGGCCAGCAGTTGATCGCCGCTGAGCCGCCCCCGCAGCACGCTCGCGCCCACGTAGCTCAACCCGAACTGCTTCTGCGGGTGAATCCCGCTATGGTCCCGCAGAATATCGTCCGGAATCGCTTCGTCGGCGGTCGGATCCAATTTGTAACCGATACGGTTCTCAATCTCCGCCAGGAAGCGGTCCGCAGTCCACCCCTCCTTCATAAACAGATACTTCAGCCGCGCCCGATCGCGGCTTTCGCGCAGGCCCTGCTGGTCGCGGAAGATCTCCGTAATGGCGCGAACCACCGCCGCCGCCTGATTTGGCCGCACAAACGCATTCAACCGCACGCCGAGATGCGGTTCGTTCGATAGTCCCCCACCCACGCGCACCGAGTAGCCAACCTCGCCGCTCCGGCGAACGGCCGTCAGCCCAATGTCGTTGATCTCCGGATACGAGCACCACACCGCGCACCCGGTAATCGAAATCTTGAATTTCCGCGGCAAGTTGTAGAAGTCGTTGTTCGCCTGCAGCGCGCGCGACACCTCAAGAGCGAGTGGCGATGCGTCGACGATCTCATCGTGCGCGATCCCGGCCAGCGGGCACCCCGTCACGTTGCGAACCACGTCGCCGCACGCGCCCCTGGGCGACAGCCCGACCGCATCCAGCTTCTCCATAATCTCCGGCAGCGACTCAATCGTCAGCCAGTGATACTGAATGTTTTGCCGGACCGTGATGTCCGCGAGATTGCGTCCGTGATCGCGCGCGATCTCCCCGAGCATCCGCGCCTGATCCGCGCGCAGAATGCCGTTCGGAACTCCAACCCGCATCATGAAATGTTCTGTCGCCTTGCCTTCGCCGCCTTTGCCGCCGGTCACGCCCGCACCGTCGCCCTGCGTATAAATTCCCCACCAGCGGAAGTACGTGCTCCATTCTTCCGGGATCGACGACCGCCCGTTCCTCGCAAAAGCGCGAATCTCCTCCATCGCCTCCCACGGATTCTTCTCCCGCTTCAGGCGCTCGGCTCTCTGCGCTCGGCTTTCTTTCGTTGCGGAAATCTCCGCCATAATCTCTCCACAGTTTTGAAGGCAATAAAAAACCCGCGTCAGCAGAAGGCTGAAGCGCGGGAGTTATGAGTGCGGATTAGCTTAGAGGCTCACCCACAAGTCCGGCGCAGCGCGCAACAACAAGCGCAACAACACGCGCAACACATCGCCGGATTGAGGCCAAATGCCATGCTTCGATGCTAGAGGAGCCCAGCTGTGCGGTCAAGCCGCGCTCCTCGAATCCTGGGGTTTGCGCCGCCGGTTCCTCGTCGGAACATCATGCCAATCCCGGCGCCCGCCCATTTTCACCGCGTCTCAATGTACCTCGATGGGCACCGAGGCGCTGTGGTCTTCCCACCCCAGCGTCAGCGTTCCTTTGCCCCCGCCCTCGTCCGTGATCGTCCATACCAGATCCTCGATCGTCTGCGGCGGCTTGCTCATGTTCATTTTGGTATGCCCCAGATCGGCGCTGCCGTCGTACGCCAGGCCCCACTCGCCGGTCTTCTTGTTCACAATCAAATCCCACTGATCCGGATCGGCGATGTTCACAAACAGCGTATATTTGCCCTTCGGCACAGAGAGGTCGCCAATCGTCACATCCGCGTCCGTCTCCAGCTTCGTCGCGGAGTTCGCCCCCGCTCGCCATACGGGATAATGCGGATCGTGGCTGATCAGTCCGTCTTTCGTGAAGATCTTCCCCTCCCGGCCGCGCACCCGGGGCGACGAATACGTAATCGTGATAGTTTTGCCGTTGATGGTGGCCGTCGCCGTTGCTGGCGGACTGGCCGGCGGTTTTTGCTGGGCCGGCAACGTGCTGGCCATAGCGACTATGCCCACACACATCAGAAAACGTTTCATGACCATGACTCTCCTTCCAGCGGAGCCCCCTTCAAACCGGGGCGAGTTTCCGCCTTACGATTGTCGCACCACAGCAAGCCATGCATCGGGCCTCTGCCGGCCCCTGCCCTGTTCGAGGAGCCTGCGTTGACCGACCACAAGGGTAATCAGAAAGCGATGTTGCCCACTCTGGCGCCGATGCTCTCGGTGCGCAACGGCGCCAAAGCCGTCGACTTCTACATTGCAGCCTTCGCTGCGGCCGTCTTGTTCCGCGTCGATCAGGGCGGCACAATCGCCCACCTCTCGATTGACGGCGCGCAGTTCTGGGTCGCCGACGAATCTCCTGCCCACCACAACTTCAGTCCCGATTCCCTCGGCGGCAGCACCGTGCGCCTCATCCTCACCGTCGACGATCCCGATGCTGTCTTCCAGCGCGCCATCGCCGCCGGAGCCACCCAGGTTTGGCCGGTCGAGGACCAGCACTATGGCTGGCGCGTCGGCCGCCTCGCCGATCCCTTTGGGCACCACTGGGAGATCGGCAAGCCCCTCAGGTGAAATCCTCGCCGCAAGTCAGGAAGCGTGGCCGGTTTTGTTCAGTTCCTTGTAGAACCCCAGGTCCTGGTCCTTAAGCATCTTCGTGATGTACGTAATCTGCCCGTAGTGCAGGCCGAAGTGTTCGATCACCTGATAAACGGCGTCCAGTCCGTAGACCACATAGCCCTGAATTTCATAGCGTGCCAGCAGGTCGGCTTCGGTCAGGCGGTCCAGAACCATCACCGCCTCGTGCACCGTCCATTCCAGCGTTTCCAGCAGTTTCGCGCCGGAAATTTCACCCTTCGCGGCAAATTCCGCGGGCCGGTCGCGCTTGTCTTCCCGCTTATTGAACGAATCCACCAGCCACTGCCGCACATTCCCATTCAGATGAAGGACAAGGTTCCCGATGGAATTGCTGGAAGCATTCGGACGCCACCAGATCTGCTCATCGCTCAGCGACTCCACGCACTGCCGCAACCGCGGCCAGTACTGACTCACCAGTTTGTAGCGGGAGTGCGGCAGAAACAAATTGACCATATTGGGCTGAAATTGTACGGAGACGGATTCAGACATTGAGAAACCTCCCGATTCCGGAATTTTGTCCGGAAATCTGGCCAGATGCCAATGTACAGGAGCGGGATCAACCCCGAAAAGCCAACCCATCGTTCCCGGGACAGTACCGATTCGTACGCGAATTGCCGATAGGTATACACAGGGATGCTCTGCCCGGGGTGGATGCGTGCCGCGGCGGGCTTCAGGGGGTGAGCCGGTGGATCACAAAACTACATTCGTGAACAAGAATGGCGGAAAGTTCGACGCCGCCCGCTCTGGCGAACACAATGGCCACCCGGCTAAGAATTTCCGCTATGAAAAGGAACTGCGGCGGTTACAAATTGAGCTGGTCAAGCTCCAGGAGTGGATCCAGCACAAGGGTCTGCGCGTGGTGGTGCTGTTCGAAGGGCGCGATGCGGCCGGGAAGGGCGGAGCGATTAAACGGATTACCGAAACCCTGAATCCTCGCGTCTGCCGCGTCGTGGCGCTGGGCACGCCCACCGAACGCGAGAAGACGCAATGGTACTTCCAGCGCTACGTGGCCCATCTTCCCGC
>JASHPM010000276.1 GCA_030038115.1 Acidobacteriaceae bacterium
GCGCGGCAGAGCCTGAAAACAGGCGCTCACTCATATCGCGCAGCAGCTGATCCTGCGTTTCGTGCTGGCCGGCGGCGGCGCGATAGACGTGGGCTTTCGCAGCCTCTTCACGCTCGACGAGGCCCTTCTCAGTCATGATCTGAAGCAGCTTGAGGACCGAGGTGTAGCCGAGAGCGCGCTTGCTGCTGACTTCCTGATGCAGATCGCGCACCGTGGACGGACCGCGCTCCCAGAGGATGCGCAGCAGCTCCAGTTCTCCTTCAGTGGGCCGGGGCAGCGAACGCCGATTTCGTTTCATGTCCGGAACAATATACGAAGACATTCGTAGTTGTCAACGAAAATCTTCGTAGGAGTTGAGGATTTTTGCTGTCACGGCGAATTTTTTGCGCCTGCGGGTTTGTCATCCCTCGGCCTTTCTTTGCGGATCTTCATCAGTTGCCTGCGAGTCGCAGGCGGTTACGCGACGTGAGCGCCCGCGGTCTGGAAGGATTGCAGGATGCGCGCGCGATAGCCGCGGCTCATGGGCACTCTTTGACCGTTGACGAGCAGAACGGCAAAGTCGCCGCGGGATTCTGTGCGCACTTCTTTCACATACTGCAGATTCACAATCGCCGAGCGATGCACACGGGCAAACATCGCCGGGTCGAGTTTCTCCTCGAGATCGGCCATCGTTTGCCGGAGCAGATGAGTTTCAGTCTTCGTGCAAATGCGCACATAATTCTCTTCCGCGCCGATCCAGCGAATGTCGGCTACAGGAAGAAACAGGATGCGCCCGCGCGACTTGAACACGATTCGAGTCATGTAGCAGCCGGCGGACTGCGTGTGGCCATCGCGTCGGCCCGCATTTTTTCCCGCCGCACCGATCTCGTTGATGGCCCGCCGGACCGCGGTGCGAAGGCGGTCGGCGGTGAAAGGCTTGAGCAGGTAATCCACCGCATTCAACTCGAAGGCGCGGAGCGCATACGTGTCCCAGGCAGTCGTGAAGATAACGCGGGGCGGGACAAAGTCCGGAAGGGCATGGAGGCGGTCCATCAGGGTGAAGCCGTCCAGACCCGGCATACAAACGTCGAGGAAAAGCAATTGGGGCGAGGTTTCCCGCACAACATCCGGAACCTCGAATGCGGAGGCACACTCTCCAACCACCTCCACCTGAGGGTTCTCGCTCAGCATCTGCCGCAGTTTGCGGCGTGCGAGCGGTTCGTCATCGGCGAGCACCGTCTGGACTACCATCATGCCTCCCTGCGTGGGAGTGCACGTGCGGGGACGTGATCCGACACTGCGACTCCTAAGTGTTACGCGGTTCCTTGTGCTTGTTCATTGCCAAACTCTGGGCTGGCGCATCCTGCTGAAAACATGCTGGCTGATGGCCGGGTCTGGTTCGCGGCGATACGGATGGGTGCCCAAAACCGGACTCATGCGTCCGAGTTTGAACACCGATCACGTATCGACGCCTCGGCGTCGCCGGTAATCCGGGCCTTATTTCCGGTCGGGAGGATCCCTTCGTTACTGCCCTGTGAAAAAAAGACCTTTCGAGAATTGTGACGAGCTGTGCACTTGGGGGGACCAGCCTTCTATGGGGCCTATTGGAGCGATCAGCGGACGGGATGAACGCCGCCGCAGTGGAAGAACTGAGTCGCTACCGCAAGCGTAGAGGCCGTTGTCTCAGGAACAACCGCCATGGTCGCACTAATGACCCAGGGGCGCCATGCCGATGCTTCCAGCAGCAACGGAGAATACATGCAACGCGTTTCTCGCGGTGGTTTTGTCCCTTTTTTCACGGCGTGGGCCGCAGTCCTACTGGTTGCGTGCGCCAATCGTGCATCGTGCCAGGAGCTGAACGCTGAACCGGGCAGCTCGCAACAGCTCATGCATGCTGGCGGGATGTCCGCAGAGAAAGAGATCAGCCTTGGGAACGACTATCTGAGCGGGCATGGAGTCGGCAAGGACGAGAAACAGGCGGCGTTCTGGTATGAGAAGGCGGCCGAAGCGGGAGATCCGTGGGCGCAACAACAAATTGGATTCTTTTATCAGGCGGGTATCGGCGTTATGGCGGACCCGGCGCGGGCGGCACACTGGTATCAGCTGGCAGCCGCCAGCGGTCTGGCGACCGCGAAGAGGAACCTGGGAGTGGCCTACCTGTGGGGAGCCGGCGTTCCCATGGACAAGGCGCTCGCGGCGCAGCTTTTTCGCGAGGCTGCGAATAAGGGCGATGGACTCGCTGCAACGTATCTGGGAAATCTTTACTGCATGGGGCAAGGAGTGAAACAGGACAAAACCGAGGCCGAGCGCTGGTACATGACTGCGGCCAGGCGGCGCGATCCGACTGCGTACTTCGAGCTGGGCACACTCCTGTCAACCGACGCGCATGATTTCGCGAAAGCTGCGGAGTGGCTGCGAAAGTCCATCGATCGCGGATACGTTCCCGCCATGCACACTCTTGCCGTGGTGCTCGCGGAACATCCGGAACTGGCGCGCTCCGACCATGAGGCTCTGTCATTGTTTGAAGAAGCTTCGAAATACGGACAATGGAGGTCGTCCGAGGCGCTGGGGATCCTTCACCGCGACGGAAGATCGGTTCCGTGTGATCCCAAAGCCGCATACTACTACTTCCAGCTGGCCGTTCTGCAGGGAGGAGAGACAGCGAAGCGGCTGCTGGAACATGACATGCAGCTTCTGTCATCCGCACTGGGAGCCGGCGAGACGACCGCAGCGGCTGCTGCGGCGCAGGCGTGGTATGACAACCATCACGACGCGGTCGAATTCCTGCTGAACAAGATGGCCAAAAGCACGCCGCCCGGGCTGGCGATCGTTACTCCCGAAGAAGGCATCCATGCCGGCCAGCTGATCACCATTCCGCCCTCATAGAGTCGGTAACATTGCGGCCGGATCTCCTTATCAGGAGGATGACGGACGAAGAAGTGACGCAAACCCCAGCTTCACGGAAATCCGAGCAGCCGCACTTCATGCATCCGGCGATCTTCATCAGCGCTTCGGTGCTGGTGGGGACCCTTTTCGCGCTGCAGGAGTGGATGAATGCACACCGCTGGGGGTACAGGATCGGTCTGCTGTTCCTGATCGGGATGTGGGGACTGCAGTTTTTTCTGTGGGGCGTAATTGGCTGGCTGCTGTGGCGATTTCTGCGGCCCCTGATCGTTGAAACCAGGCTCCGGTATCTGCTCACGCGTGTCCTGCCGCTCAGCATCGGCGCGAGCATTCTGGAGGAGATGGTTTGGGTCCTGTTCTTCCCGAGGGTGCCGGTCGACAGGCCGCTCATGGATTACTGGCACCGGCTGAGTTTCCAGCTTAACGCCGAGTTCGTCGACAGCATGGCCATCTTCTGGTGCGCATTCCTCTTCCTGCGGGGGGTCGCCTATTATCAACAATTTCGCGAAAAGGAGAGAACCGCTGCGCGGCTGCAGGTGCAGCTGGTTCAGGCAAGACTGGCTGCGCTGCGCATGCAGCTGAATCCACATTTTCTGTTCAACGCCATGAACAGCATCTCGAGTCTGATGCGCAGCGATGTCGACGCAGCGGATCTGATGCTTGAACAACTCAGCAGCCTGCTGCGTATGACGCTGGAACGGGGAGAAGTGCAGTTGATTCCTCTTCGCAACGAGATGGAGTTCATCGAAACCTACCTGGCCATGCAGCAGCAGCGTTACTCGGGAAGGGTGCAGCAAAAACTGTCGGTTGAGCCCGAACTGCACGACGCGCTGGTTCCGGCGCTGATCCTGCAGCCGATTGTCGAGAACGCCTGGGTTCACGGACTTTCCCGCTGCACCGGCGACGGGGAGCTGTCGATCGATATCCGGCGAGACGGCAAACGATTAAGGATGAGCGTCGTCAATAGTGGCAACGGCCTTCACCTGGAACGAGAGGAGGCGTCGCGACGGGGGGTCGGACTGGCGAATGTGAGAGACCGTCTGAGGCTGCATTACGGGGAGCGCGGCTCGCTCTCCGTTCGCGAGTTAGGGTCGGGGCGCGTGAACGTAACCATCGCCCTGCCGTTACAGCTGAGTGAAAACGGCACGGAGGAAGCTGCACGGTTTGATGCATGACTATCCAGGTAGTATTGGCCGATGACGAGGTATTGGCGCGGCAGAAGCTGCGTATCTTTTTGCGTGCCGAACCCGACTGCGAGGTAGTCGGGGAGTGCGCAACAGCGGCGGAGACCATCGAGCTGGTTCGCGCCACGCGGCCCGATGTGGTTTTCCTCGACATCCGCATGCCTGACATGGATGGGTTCGACGTAATCGACGCGCTCTCTGCCCACACGGACTTTACGATGCCACGGATCGTCTTCACTACGGCCTGGGATCAATACGCCCTCCGCGCTTTCGAGGTCCACGCCGCGGACTACCTGCTCAAGCCCTTCACACCTGAACGGCTGCGGGCAGCCGTGGAGCGAGTTCGTGAGCGCAGGAATGGCGCATTGTCCGACGTGGAAGACGAGCGCGAGGCCAATGGATACGCGACGCGCATCGTTTTCCGATCGAGGGGACGCATTCTGTTTCTGCCGGTTTCGGAAATCCGCTGGATTGCAGCGGAAGAGAACTATGTGCGCATCTCCATGGCGGAGGGGACGCATCTGCTGCGTGAGACGATGACCCACCTGGAGGAACGGCTGGACCCGCGGAATTTCCTCCGCGTCCATCGTTCCTCAATCGTGAACCTGCAATATGTGAAGGAAGTCAGGACGGACCCGGATGGTGAGACTGTGGTCATGCTGGTGAACGGCCAGAAGGTTCCGATAAGCCGCAGCTATCGGTCACGGATTCAGCGGTTGGTCCACCAATCGTAAGGATTCCGATTTCTGTACCTGGCATTCGATGGGTTCGCCCGATCATGGCCTTTTCCGATCCGTTCATCTTCGCCGGTGCTGGTTTCGCCGCACGAAACAGGCGCCTCGTCCCGGAATACGAAAAGGCAAAGGCCGGTCCGCGCGAATTCCATAAATGGCAGATTCGCCGGTCAGGACAATGCGTGGCCGTAGGAGTGAATCCGAGGATTGTCCTCACACGATGGTCGTCCGCCCCATCTATCGAGCCTTCGTCACAAAAGTCAGCTTCCGAAATCGTCTGGACTCGCAGTTGCTTTGGTCATTGGCAAGAGTCTTACGCCATGAGTACGGAACCCATTGTCATTGCCAGAAAGTTGACGAAGTATTTTGGCCTTCTGGATCAGCCACCCAGCAATTCCTTGAAGATCGCGATTCGCTTTTGCGTCGACGCGGACGCGACGCGCATTTTTCAGGCTCTGACCAAGCCGGAGTATCTGGAGACCTGGATTTCGTTTCCCGGCGACGATGTGGGAAGT
The DNA here is from genome assembly GCA_030038115.1 of Acidobacteriaceae bacterium. Classification (GTDB taxonomy): domain Bacteria; phylum Acidobacteriota; class Terriglobia; order Terriglobales; family Acidobacteriaceae; genus Palsa-343. The sequence continues at coordinate 5,317 of JASHPM010000276.1, forward strand.
TATCTTGTCGCATGGCGGGAGCGGGACGGCTATCGGCTGGATCATTACAGGCGCGGGAGGCGCGACACGATGATCCGCGCCAGGTATCGCATTTGCCGGCGGCGCAAGATGCTTTTCACCTGGAGCATGAGTGGGGAGCGGACCACATCCGAGAGCCTGGTCTACATTGGCCTGCAGGGAAACTTCACGAGCACGATTGTGGAACTCCACCACAGAGGGCTCTCCTCGATGTCGGATTGTTCCTGGCAGCGGGAAATGTGGCACAACTCCTTTGACCGGCTCGCGCGACTGTTTCAGCGCTAAAGATTGAGCGGCTGCGTTTCCGGGGCCCGGAATCGCCCGGGACGTTGCCGCTTCGGGCTGGATTCATTCGCGAATTTTCTCCTGTATAATCAGTAGCTTAAGTGGTGGTGGCCGCCTCGGCGTGCGCGCCTTCGCTTTTGTTGTTGAGAGAATTAGTTGTTATGGTAAACAATATCCCCGAACCCTGAAGCAAATGCCCGGGCTCGATTGGCCAGGCGCGGTGGTTTGCGCCTCATTCAGCTTTGATCTGGTCATGGCTGCTTGTCTCCCGGGAGTGACCAGGAGGAAAACTATGCTGCCGGAACAATGGGAAACGTTCAAACGGGCGGCGCGGCGCGAAAAGATGGACAAAATTCCGATGGCGCTGATCATTGACAGCCCATGGATCCCCGGATACCTCGGGATCAAGCACCTTGACTATTTCCTCGATCCGGAACTGTGGTTTCAGTCGAATCTGAAAATCATGCGGGAGTTTCCCGACATCATTTTCATTCCGTCATGGTGGATGGAATACGGAATGGCGGCGGAGCCCTCGGTTCTGGGAGCCAAGATCAAATTCTGGCAGGACAATACGCCGAGCGAATACCACACGCTCTATCACCTGGAGGATATGGATCAGTTCCCGGAATACGAAGTGGAGGCGGACGCGTTTGCCGGGCTGACGCTGCACCGCATCGGCATGGCGCGGCAGCGGATTCTGGACGCGGGCTACATCCTGCCCATGGTGACCTCGCGCGGGCCGTTGTGCACCGCAGGATTTGTGCGCGGCACCACGAACTTCATGATCGACCTGGTGGAGAATCCGCAAGGCGCGCATAAACTGATCGATCTGTGCACGCGCGTGATTATCGACTGGCTCAAGGCGCAGCAGAAAGTGATGGGGGACACGGTCGAGAGCATTTTCATCCTCGATGACATCGTGGGGTTCATCAACGAGGAGCATTACCTGGAGTTTGCGCACCCTTACTTAAAGCGCATTTGCGATGCGTTCCCGAAGGACTGGGTGAAGGTGTATCACAACGACGCGGAAGTGGACGCGTGCCTCGATCACCTGCCGGATACCGGATTCAATGTGCTGAACTGGGGCAAACAGCGACACATCACCGAAGTGAAACGCCGCGTGGGCGACCGCATGTGCCTGATGGGGAATGTCAACCCGCTGGAGATTGGTGTTCGCGGAACGCCGGAGGAAGTGAAGGACGAAACGTTCGAAGTGCTGGAGGGTTCGGGCGGTGAGGGAATCATTCTGTCGGTGGGAGGCGGCACCAGTCCCGGCATGCCGAAGGAAAACATCCTCGCCATGCTGGAGGCTCTCGAAGAGTTCAATGCAAAACGTGCCGTAAATGCGGTTGCAAGTGCTCGCTGAGAAAGAGGTCGGATGCCCGATTACGCCTTGATGAATCAGCACCTGTACGAGGGCAACGCCGACCAGGTGGAGCGAATGACGAAAGAGTCGCTCGCCGAGGGGCGGTCGGTGCAGGAAGTGCTGAACGAGGGTCTGATCGCGGGCATGAGCGTGGTGGGTGAGGACTTCAAGCACAACGTCCTTTATGTGCCGGAAGTTCTGATCGCGGCACGAGCGATGAAGGCGGGGATGGCCGTGCTGAAGCCGCTGCTGACATCGAAGGACAGCGACACGAAGCCCAAAGGCGTTTTGCTGATGGGCACGGTGCGCGGCGACCTGCACGATATCGGCAAGAACCTGGTGGGCATGATGGCGGAGGGCGCGGGTTTCGAGGTGCACGACATCGGCGTGGATCAAAGCGTGGAAAAATTCATGGCCGCAGCTGAGAAATGCAAGCCGAACATCATCGGCATGAGTGCGCTGCTGACGACGACCATGATGTATATGAAGACGGTGATCGACGGGTTTAATGCGGCTGGACTTACCCACATCAAGATGGCGGTCGGTGGCGCGCCCATCAGCCAGATGTTCGCCGACGAAATCGGCGCCGATGGATACGGGGCGAACGCGTCGGCCGCGGTGGATTTGTTTTTGCGGCTCACGGCACAGGTGTGACGACAGTGGCAACATACAAGGTTCTCTACTGGCAGGAGATTCCCACCCAGATCAGGGCGGAGGATGACGCGGACGACGTCACGGTAATGCTGGACGAGAAATTCATGAAGCAGATCGACATTCTCGCCACTAAGCGCGGACTGCAGGCTGCCGACGACTATTTGGCCCAGTGGAAGTGGAGCGAGGAAGAAGAGCGCGAGGGATCTGCGCGAGAAGTGGCGGAGGTGGTGCGAGCGGAACTGGAAGCCAAGGGCTGGCAGGAAGGCTGATCGAGAACCCGGGGACAATGGCCGTCAACCTCACCATCAACGGAGAAACCACGGAGGCGAAGGGCGGAGTTTCGCTCTTCGAACACGCCGAGGCCATGGGCATCGATGTGCCCACGTCGTGCCGCAAGCAGGGGAAATGCAAAGAGTGCATGGTGGAAGTGGTCGAGGGGATGAACCTGCTTTCGGCGATGACGGAACCGGAGCGGCATCTGAAGGGAAACTTTCGCCTCGCTTGCCAAACCTGCGTAGCGGCCACAAGCGGGCACGTTCGCTGCCACACGATGCGACGCGGGCACATGCGCATCGAGCGGCACGCGTTCGGACTTCCTCTTAGCGGCAAGGCATTTCAACTCGACCCCGCGGTCACGCGCGATGGGGATCGCATCCTTATAGATGGAGTTGAAGTGGAGCGGTCCACCGGGCCGATCCATGGCCTCGCCATGGACCTTGGAACCACGACGATAGTGCTGCGACTGCTCGATCTCGAGAGCGGCGAGCTGATTGCGGATACTTCGTTCGAAAACCCCCAGCGTTTCGGCGGTTCCGAGGTGATGTCGCGCATCGCATACGATACCGGGCACCCGGGCCGGCTGTTGCTGCGGACGCTGGCCGGCTATCTGACGCACGCGATCGAGAAGTTTCCTGTCGATCCGAAGACGATCTACGAGCTGGTGGTGGTGGGCAACTCCACGATGCGGGATCTCTTCTTCCGGCAGAGCGTGTATTCGATTGGGCAGACGCCTTACCGGTCCATTACGGAAATCGAAATGGGCGAAGGCAAGCGCACGACCACCAGCCTGGTCCAGAGCGGGCTGCGCAGCCTTCTGCCGATTCATCCCAGGGCTCGCGTCTACGGCGCGCCGATCGTAAGCGGGCACGTGGGAGCGGACGCTGCCGCTGCCATGCTGGCGGTGGACCTGGCCCACGAAAAGCGGCTGATCGCGATCATGGATATCGGGACGAACACCGAACTGATCGTTGGCAATAAGGATCGAATTCTTGCGGCATCTTGTCCGGCGGGTCCCGCTTTCGAGGGCGGAGCGATCGCCTGTGGTATGCCTGCGCTGGACGGCGCCATTGAAGAAGTAGCGATTGAGGAGGATGGAAGCATCCGGCTCGGCGTGATCGGCGACGTACAGCCCGAGGGAATTTGTGGTTCGGGCCTGGTGGACGCGTTGAGCGAGCTGCTTCGCACGGGCCGGATGAATGACAAAGGCCGCTTTGAGGACGATGTGCGGCGGATCACGCTCTGGCATGGCGAAGGGCGCGGCGAAGCCGAGGGCATTTTTCTGCTGGAGAGCGATGTCAATGAGCTGGCCCAGGCCAAGGGCGCGAACGTCGCGGGTCTGCACGTGGTCTTCTCGACCTGCGGCATCGATTTCGACGACATTGACGTCTTTTATCTGGCTGGAGGGTTTGGACGTCACCTGAATGTGGAAGCTTCGAAGCGCATCGGACTGGTGCCGAGCCTCGATTCCACAAAGTTTGTACAGGCCGGCAACACAGCGATTGAAGGTGCGACTATAGCATTGCTTTCCAGGTCGAAGCGTCAGGAGTTGGAAGAGCTGGTGAGGAAGGTGCAGCATTGCCGGCTGGAAACCCACCCCAGTTTCTTCGACTTCTTCGTGGAGGGCTGCCAGTTCAAGCCCGTGGAGCCGATGCCATGCGCCAGGTAGCTGAGGCGATCGAGCTGGCCGGCACAGTTCCCGAGCTGAATGTGCTGCCGGAAGAGTATGCACGGCTGCTCGGCTATCCGCGTGGCTGGGTGCTCGAAGGAAAAGCGCGAGAATTGGCGGCCTGGGCGCGCGACTGGTACGCCAAAAATGGGCGGCCGTGGTTCTACGCGCGGCAGGCGGAGAACTTCGCGGTCGCAGGCGGCTGTATAGATATTGATGGAGTGCCGTTCGCGAGCAAACGGCTCGAAAGCACGCTCCTGGAGGCGGAAGCGCGCAACGTGATTCTGGTTGCGGTTGGCGCCGGCCCGGAAGCCGAGGAGGAAGCCAGCCGGCGCTGGGCGGAGGAAAAGCCTGACGAGTATTTCTTCCTGGAAATGTATGCCTCCGCGGTTGTCGAGCATCTGACTACGACAACCGGGGCTCGTCTCTGCGACTGGGCGGAGCAGCACGCCATGGCAGTGCTGCCGCACTACAGCCCCGGCTACCCCGAGTGGGACGTAGCGGAGCAACCACGCCTGCTCGGACTGATCAAGCGGACGCGCAATGAGCCTTTTCCTTCTGGTGTGGATGTGCTCGACTCCGGCATGTTACGGCCCAGGAAAACGCAGCTGGCAGTCTTCGGACTGACGCGTCACACCGACCGCTTGCGCAGGCTCACCGATCTCATCCCCTGCGAGAGCTGCTCTTTCGGACCTTGCCAGTACCGGCGCGCGCCCTGGCGGCGGGCTCCGCGAGGATGCGGCGAAAGCGTTACTGTACGCAGGCCGGTGCTGGATCAGTACGCCGCGTACACCGTGAATCGAAAGGCTCTGAAGCGATGGGCCGAGGAGCGCCTTTCGATGAACATCCACCAGGATGGTTCGCT